>JBDTXZ010000139.1:0-7287 GCA_040005935.1 bacterium
CATAGCAGCGGATCCCCTCGAACGTGGAGGACCCGAACTGCATCGAGTGCGAGAGTACGTGAACGTTGGCGTCCTGCCAGGCGATGAATTCGCCATCGCGCCAGATCCACTCGGTGGGTTGCAGCTTGGCCATCTCAAATCTCCAGTTAGAAACCATTGGGGACATGTCATCCCCGCGCGAGCGAAGCGAGTGTCGGGATCTACTCGCTCTGCACCCAACGCGAGTCTCGGGGCACGTCTGATGGCTCCCGACACTCGCTCACTTTGTTCGCTCCTGCGGGATGATAGTTTCTTTGCCCAGCTCGTCCCACAGGGTTGCGATCGCGCGCATGCCCGTCGTGAAGTTCTCCATGCTCATCCATTCGTCCGGCGCATGTGCATTCTCGCCAGGAAGGCCGAAACCTACTAGAAGAACCGGCGCGCCGAGAATGCGGGCAAAATCCCCGACGACCGGGATGGAGCCGCCCTCGCCGGTGATCACCGGTTCCCGCCCGAATGCGGCTGCGAGCGCTCGGCGCGCCGCGTCGAACAGCGGGCCATTCAACTCCGCGCGCCATGGCTTGCCGCCGTGCAAATGGTTCACGGTGACCGTCACCCCTGTTGGCGCCACTCGGGCCACGTGTGCCTTCATCAGGTCCTCGATTTCCGCGGGGTCCTGATCGGGCACCAGGCGACAGCTCACCTTGGCCATCGCCTTCGCGGGCAGGACGGTCTTGGCGCCTTCTCCCGTGTAGCCGCTCAACAGTCCGTTCACTTCGCAGGTGGGCCGAGTCCACAGCTGCTCGAGGATGGTGTAGCCCTTTTCGCCGCCGAGTGACGGAGCACCGGTTTCGGCGCGGAAATGTTCGTCGTCGAACGGCAGTGACTGCATCTGCTCGCGGACGTGCGCGGGCCACTCGGCAACCTTGTCGTAGAAGCCGGGAATCGCGATGCGTCCGTCGGCGTCGTGGAGGGTCGCGAGGATTTTTGCGAGCGCCATGCCGGGGTTGACCACGGCGCCGCCGTAGCTGCCCGAATGAAGATCCTGCGCGGGGCCCTGGACGTCGATCTGGAAGTAGGCGAGGCCGCGGAGCGACGACAGGATGCTCGGCAGACCGGGCGCAAACATCGCTGAGTCAGAGATGACGACGGCGTCGCAGGCGAGTTCCTTCGCGTGGGCTTCAATGAAAGGCGCGAGGTGTTCGCTGCCGACCTCCTCTTCGCCCTCGGCGAGGACGATCACGTTTACGGGGAGCGTGCCGCGCACCTTGAGGTGCGCCTCGAGCGCCTTGATGTGGAGGAACAGCTGGCCTTTGTCGTCCACCGACCCGCGGGCGTAGAGGCGGCCGTTTCGCACCGTGGGGTCAAAGGGCGGCGACGTCCAGAGGTCGAGCGGCTCGGCGGGTTGGACGTCATAGTGCCCGTAAATGAGTACGGTCGGCGCTCCAGCGGGAGCGCCGTGCCAACCTCCTACGACAACTGGGTGTCCCACTGTCGGGTGAACGGTCGCCTCGAGCCCTGCGGCGCGGAGTGAGTCGGCTGTCCATTCGGCGGCACGCCTGGTGTCGGCGTCGTGTTCGGAGCGGGCGCTGACGCTGGGAATGCGGAGGAAATCGAAGAGTTCGGCCCGAATGCGCGCGTCGTGCGTGTCGAGGTAGGCGTCGAGGTCTGCGGGGACGACGGTCATCGTGCTTGGGCGATCGGGGTGGGTGAACATTTGAATCATGGAAAGAAAGAGGTCCATCAGCGCCAACTTTCTGGAGCCTGCATGCGTATAGGAACAACTACCCCCGCGCGTCTCGTGCCGGTCAGTCCGATGAGGAATGATAGCACGACGCAGAGGCAGATTCCCCTCGACTGTATCATGATGCCCACGAAGACGATGGCCCTCCGCGATGAGCTCAAACAGACGCGGCCCTTCACCTCTCCAGCTCACGAAGCGCTCGTCAGCATACTTCGGACTGCGGCGGTCGTGCAGCGCCACGTCGCTCATGTGGTGGAAGGGAGTGGCATCACCATTCAGCAATACAATGTGCTGCGCATTTTGCGCGGCGCGGGCACGGTGGGGCTTCCGACGCTTGCCATTCGCGACCGAATGATCGAGGAGGCGGCTGGCATCACGCGCCTGCTCGACAAGCTCGAGAGCGCGGGGTACGTGGTGCGGGAACGTTCGACGCCCGACCGGCGTCAGGTGCTCTGCCAGATTACGCCCACGGGCCTGCGGCTACTGATCCAGCTCGACGAGCCGGTTGACGCGGCCAACGAGTACGCACTGGGCATGCTGGACGATTCCGAGAAGCATGCGCTCGTGGAACTGTTGGGCGCGGTGCGGGCGGGATTTGTGCCCACTCGTACGGGGAGTCGCTAGGGCGGTCGATCTTGGAGGAGGTTCGGAGCCCGCTACGCCGATTGTCTCCAACATGGCAGCCGAGGCGCCATCAGTCGGTCAGGGTCAGCTACAGTTGACCCCTTGAGGCAATACGGTTGAGGTACGGGTTGTCATCCCGCAGGAGCGAAGCGGGTGTCGGGGTCTACTATCCCTTGCACTGTGGCGTTCGTCGAGCGCGTCGACAGAAGATCCCGACACGCGCTCGCACTTGCGGGATGACATCCATTCGCACCCTAACTGAGCATCATTGCCCTGGAGGCCTGTTGACTCAGCTCGTTTAAGCCAGCGTCAACGACGGATAGCTGTTGCGCACCGCATCGAGCAGCTGTCGAGTCGCGGGATGCTGGGGCCGCGTTTTTGACATCAGCGCATCGAGCCGCATGCGTGGAGGACCGGGCCGCACATCGAGCGCCAGCACGCGGCGCGCAGCGATTTCTTCGATGAGCGCGTAGGCGGGCAGCATGCCGAGTGCGCGCACGTCGCCAAGGACGCCGCGCTTTACGCTTTCCACGCTTCCCGTCGATCGCAAGTTTGGACTTGGCGTGCCGTCCTCCTCGAGAAACCGGCGCACGAGCTGGTGAAAGTCTCCCGCGGCGTCGCTGAGGTAGAGGGGAAACGCGCTCAGCGCATCACGGCGAATGGCCGCACTGCGCATACTCGTAACGAGCGGATGGGACGGCTGCGCAAACACGGCAAGCGGTACGTCGGCGGAAATGATGATGCGATCAGTGTGGACGGTGTTCGCTTCATCGTCCGCCGGCTGAAGCATCAAGCCGAGGTCGTAGTCGCCGGCATCTACTCCGCTTCGCACGCCCATGCACATCATCACGCTGACTTCGAAGCGCGTGTTGGGCCATGCGCTGCGAATCGCGTCGAGTGCAGGCGAAAGGACATACGTACTGATCGACTCGTTCGTCGCGATCGCAACGGAACCGCGCGCGCCGCTGGTCGCGCCAGCGACCGCAACGTGCGCGGCATCGAGCATCGCGAGAATGGCACGCGCGTGCGGCACCAGCGCCTCGCCAGCATCGGTGAGCAGCAATTCATGCGCGCCGCGTCTCCGGAGAAACACCGCAGTTCCCAATGCGCGTTCGAGTGACGAAAGCGCCTCGGACACCGTGGACTGCGCGAGGCCGAGCGACGTTGCACCGGCGGTGACGCTGCCCTGCTCGACGAGCGCGATGAACGCCCTGAGCTGCTTGATGTCGAGTGCGGACTCCATTCGCGTAACGGTAGACGATGTAGCGGATGGTGTCCACGGGATCCGACTGATCATGGCACTACCGACTCATCCAATAGCTGAGCTTCAGCGCGACGGTGTTCTGCGGCCGGAGTGAAAAGAGATCGCGCAGATCTCGGCCGGGCCAAAGCCCAAGGCGTGACGGCGTGCTCCCGTCCAGATCCCTGCCCTGCGTCCACACGATGAAGAGCGCAGAGCCAGGCCGATATTCCCAGCGCACAACGGTGTTGGAGCGAAGCTGCTTGAAGTCGATGCCACCTGGATTGACTCGGAGCGCGACGTCGCCGTACGGACGAAAGCGTGCGTTCCAATCCGGCGATCGTGCGTCCGCAATTTCGCGTATGTCGTCGTACACACCACGCGAGATGTACGCCTGGCCGTACCACTGAATAGTGAGATTTGTGGTCACGGTGTAGTTGATGCGCGACGTCAGCGATCGCGTCGGAAGATCGAGTCGAGCGACGGTGTAGTGCGCCGTGTCTGTCGTAGCGTCGCCGAAGCGTCCGTAGTAGAACCACGCGTAGTGCGTGTTGAACGCGTAGGCGGCGAGTGAGACGTCGAGGTTGCTCTGGATGCGCCACGTGCCGTCGACCTGCGCTCCGTAGCCGTGCGATCGGCCCTGGTCATCGCGATCGAATTCCAGATTGGCGTGCGGAACGAACGCGCGCCGCGGATCGCCGGACACGTCAACGAGCGCGGTCGTCCGCGGCGGATCGACCAGCGCGGGGCCGCCGCGCGTGCAACTCACCGCGCACAGCGCTCCGGGCAACTGTTGCGTGAGCGTCGTCTGAACGGTTGCGAGGTTCGCGAGTTGGAATCCTCCGTCGAGCGTGATGGCGCGACCATATGGCAATCCGTCAGACGACCATTCGCCATGGTAGCCCACGGTGGCGTTTGCGCGACGATACGGAATGCGCGCGATGCTACCTGGCTTGTTCTGCGCGAGGCCGGCGCTCGCCGTGAAGGATTGGACTCCAGACTTCGTGAGAAATCCAAGGTCGTTGACGTCAAAGCCGGGAGTGATGCGTCGATAGCTCGTCGAGAATCGCGTGATCCCGCCTCCAACTTTCCCTGCGGAAACAAATCCCGCGGATCCGTGGAGCGCGTCACGTTGGGCATCGTATGCCACGCCATCGTCGGGGCGTTGATACGCGTGAACGGCTGATAGCTGCAATCGCGAGATCGCCGCGGCGCCTCCGCGTACATCAGTCGTGGCCAACCAGCCGTTGGCTTGATACACACCATCATTCGTCTGGTGCTGCGTGGTAAGCGCGAGTGTCTGTGCAGAGCGTGGGAGAAACGCAGCGGCCGTGGAGTCGGATGCGTCGCGGTCAACGCGTGTGATCATCGCGCCAATGCCACTGCGTCCGCCGCGGAAGTCCTGCTGCAATCGTGCAACGAGATCGCTCGCGCGCGGCTCGACCACATAACGGCCGGTGCGATCGGGGCGTTCCCTGCCATCTGCGCGGCCCGTTACTGCGGACAGTGCCGCGATGGACGTCGATGCTGTTAGACGAGCCGTGACTCGTGCGGCGCCAAGGATAGTGGTCTCTGTCGGCGAGTCGGGTGCGCCGAATGCATCGGTAAGCATTGGCCGACGTCCGATGCGTCGCGAGTAGAAGAGCTGGCCGGAACCGTCTGTTGAGAGCGGAAGTGCGAGCAGCCCTGCCCCCTCCAGGAAGAATGGACGACGCTCGGCCTGAAACAGTTCGACGCCGGTGAGGTTGACGACGGCGGGATCTGCTTCGACCTGCCCGAAGTCCGGGTTAAGCGTCGCGTCAATGCTGATGTTCGGTTTTGGCAGCCATTTCACATCGGCGCCAAAGTCCGGCCGAGTTTCCACAGTGGCGGTTCGAGCATCTAACGCGGCAAGGTTGCGAGTTCGCGCAAGGGCGTAGGGCGTGGCTTCGAGCGCGCCGGATGGAGCAATGTCGCGCAGGCCACCGATGGTGCCCATCTGCGACACCAATCCAGCGAGCGCGCGACTGTACTGTGGAATGGCCATGCGCTCACCGCTGCGTCCTACCCATCGGCCGACGAATATTCCGAACGTGGGCCGGTGATGTTCCGCAAAGCGAAGCTGGCGAAAGGGAATCGCGAATTCAGCAACCCAACCCAGCGAATCAATGCGTGTGGCGACGTCCCACACACCATCCCACGAATAGTCTTCGCCCGAGTCGTCGAACAGCGCCGCATCCGTCTTTACACCGCCCGCTGTGACCACGAACTCGTAGCCACTTCGGCGATCGTGAAATGGGTCGATGAACAGGAGGATCTGATCGGCCGTGGCGTCGAACGTGTCGCGGCGCGACAATCGTCGAACGATGCTGTCGGGGTGTGGGTCGAAGGCGCGAACGAGAAAGTACAGCGCACGCTCGTCGTAGCGGACGCGCACTTCGGTGCGCAGCGTTGGCTGAACGCCTTCGCGTGGAGCGAATTCACGAAAGTCCGTCCCCACGGGACCACTCGCCCATGCGGCGTCGTTCGCTCGGCCGTCAATGACTGGAGCGACGGTGATGCGAGTCGCCATGAGCGAGGGCGCCTGCGCGATGTCGGGTGCCTGACCGCCCGCGATGCGCGTGGCGATGAGCATTGCAATCGACGTCGCCACATGGCGCAGCCGACGAGTTGAAGATGTTGCCGGTCGCACGATGAATCTCCGCTGGTGGAAGCGGCAGTGTGCTCGCGGGGGCTGTTGTCGCCAAAATGGCGAACAGACCAATCGGAAAAACCGATGACGGCTCGAGCGCAGTGCACGCGACGGCAGTGTACCGGCGGCCGTCAGGCTCGCGCTTCCCGATTCGTGTTCGCGTAACGCCGCATGTCATCCCGCACGAGCGAACGCTCGTGTCGGGATCCTCGATACGTCCCACGTGGCCAGCTCACAGCGCGGCGATGGTAGATCCCGACACTCGCTTCGCGCGTGCGGGATGACAGGACCACCAGGTGTTTCGTTACGGTGCGGCGTTCGCGGGTGGCCAACCACCGCGGTAGCCTTCGAGCACCCACACGCGGCGCACCGCAACCGTGTCGCTCCCGCGAAGCAACGGCGCGAGCGCACCGCGCGACACCCGCGTGAAGAACGGTGTCAGGCGTTCCGCGGTGTCGGGCGTACCAGGCGTCTCGTCGAGCGCGAGGACGAGATTATCGCTGACCTTTGCCACCGAGGGAAACGTCGGCCACAGCTCGTACTGGTTGTGTCGTCCGCTGATGCACGTGCAGAACGCGATGGGCCGATCAGGAAGTTGATACGCGAGCTCACTCACTTCCTGATACCGCTCGGCGCCAACGAACGTGGTTCCGTCAAGCGTGACACGTGCCTGCTGTACGTGCGCCGCCATGCCGTCCCACCCGGCGCTTCGTGCTACAGGATCGCGCCGCGCGGGCAACGGGAGGATGGGATGGAGCGCGTGCACGTACACCACGCTCACGAGCAGCGCAGCGAGCGCGATGCCTCCGCGAAGCCATTTGTGAGTCGAGGGAAAGAGCGCGGCGAGCAGCGCGATGGCTGGGACGTACGATGGCGCGGGCCAATTGGCTTCTACGGGACGACGAATTGCGCTGTATGCGAAGAACACCCAACTGCCCGTTGCGACGACGGCGAGCGCAAAGCGTGCGTCGTCGACGCGCTCGCGGAAGGTCCGCCACACCGCATACGCCGCGAGCACAAAGAGTATTG
>JBDTXZ010000140.1:0-7279 GCA_040005935.1 bacterium
CTGATGTGCTGTCGAAGCCACACCGCACCGATCACAACACTGAAGAGTGGAATCGTTGCGCCCAACACGGCCGCGATCGATGCGGTGACGTGCATTTCCGCGCGTGCGATCAGCGTAAAGGGGATGGCGCCATGGACCGCGCCGAGTACGAGCAACGGTCCCGCGTTTGCGCGGATGCCTTCCGTGGGACGACCAGTAAGGCGCAGGCCCACAACGAGAACGGCGGCAGCAATGATCACGCGCGCCGCCATCAAGCTGGTCGGACCGAATGCGGGCACCGCGATGCGAATGAGGAGATACGACCCGCCCCACAAGGCAGCGAGCGCGAGGAGTGCGAGGAGGTGCTTCACGGTCATGTGCGTTGAGCCTCGACCAGCGGTGGTAGATTTCTCTGCGACACAGGCAGCGCGATCCGCTGCCCGATGCAGTGAACGTAGGCCCTGTTCCCCTCATGCCGAAATGAGCAATCGCTCACGTCCCACGCGATGACATGACAGACGCACAGCTCGAAGCCCTCGTCGCTGTCGCCGATGCGGGCAGCTTCACCCAGGCCGCTCGGCGACTTGGTCTTACGCAGTCGGCCGTGAGCCATGCCGTGACAGGGCTCGAGCAGTCGCTCAGCGTGGCGCTCATCGATCGTTCCGCGCAGGGCGCTCGGCTCACGAACGCCGGCGAGCGTGTGATCCAGCATGCCCGCGAGATCCTGCGTCTCAAGGGGCAGATCGAGCAGGACGCGGAATCCGCGCGCCGATTTCTCGATGGTCAACTGCGCATCGGATCGTTCGGTGCAAGCGCGTCTCGACGATTGCTCCCACCGCTGCTCGAGGCATTTTCCGCGCGGTATCCGGGTGTCGGCATCCTCGTCCGCGAAGGTGGCGACGACGAGGTCGAGGGCTGGTTGCGCGACGGCTCCGTTGACATCGCGTTCGTGAACCTGCCGATCGAGAGTCTTGAGACGGAGGAGCTGGCGGCCGACGTGCTGAATGCAGTCCTGCCATCATCGCATCCGTGCGCGGGGGCGGCGACGATTCCTTCGACGATGCTCGCTAACACGCCATTCATCATGTCGTCCGGCGGATGCGAGCGCATGATCGTCGACGCGTGCCCGGACGTGCGTTTCGACGTGCGCTATAGCATTCGCGAGATCGAGACAGTCGTCGCGATGGTGGCGCGCGGCATGGGCGTCGCCATTGTCCCGCGTCTCGCGTTACCCGATGAGGCGCCGAGTGGAGTGGCGTTCGTCCCGCTCGCGACGAGTCATGTGCGCCATGTGGGCATTGCGGTGCGGCCACAGGAAAGCGATGGCACGCCTGCGCGGGCGTTGTTGCGGATGGCGCGGCGGCGTGATACGGAAACGCCGTCGCGGCTCTAAGAAGTTGTGAACGAAGTGACTGCGGCGCGCAACTTGTCGGAATGAACAGGAAGCCCTGGCCTACCGAAGCGCACGTATGGCGGGGGGAACTAGACCTCGAAGAGTTCGGCGAGCACTCGGAGCACCGCCTGAAGGGTATGTGGCGTGACGACGCCGAGGCGCTTTCGCAGTCGCTCATGGTCAACCGTTCGCAACTGATCTAAGACAATATGTCCAGCCGTGCCCTGAAAACGGCACGGCACCCGATATGGATACGGGTGCCCTCCCGTCGTGAGTGGGGCGACGATGGTGGTGCGGAGGTGATGGTTCAGTTCATCCGGCGAGACAATCACACACGGGCGCGTCTTGCGAATTTCACTGCCGCGCGTGGGGTCGAGTTCGACGAGAAACACGTCGCCGCGACTCGGGACGCGGGCACCGGCCTTTACCACTCCCATTCGGTCTGCTCGAAGCGGGTGGCTCCGGTGGACTCGAGCGCATCATCACCAGCCGCTCGGGCGCGCTGAGCCGCGTCCGCCCAGCCCGCCCGCGTTTTCCGGGGTGCCGCGATGATGATCTGACCGGCCTCGGCCCGGAGTTCGACGTCCTCCTCTAGGCCGGCCTGTTCGATCAACAGCTTGGGGAGCCGGACGCCTTGAGAATTGCCAATGCGAACGATTTTGGAGCGCATGGGCAATCTCGCATGAGGGACTTACAATGTAAGTCCGCCGGGCTGTATGCGCAAGAAGCCCGAGTCTGTCCTACAGCATAACTTCGCTGCCACTCCGGTGCGCGCTCCGTGCCTGACGGCCGGCGCGCTTATTTATTTTCGTCTTGCCGCCTTCCGCCGACTGCGCCGATTAGCTGCGCCTCACGCGCGCTTCCTGGCGCGCAGTTGGGGCAGCCACGCTAGCCAGAGCTCCACAAGAATCAGTGGCACGACCCACGATGCCCATTCACGAGTCGCGTCCCGCAAGTCGGCGTTCTTGACGTAGAAGAAGAGGTAGTCCTGGAAGTCGTACATCAAGCGGAGCCAGACCAGCACCAGCGCCATCGTATAGCTGCGAATCATGAACGCGCGGTGCGCGGCAAAATTCTTGACCACGGCGAGTCGCCAAGCGGTCAGCGTGAAGAAGAGCCACAGGAGGGCTGTGAGCGCGATAGACAGTCGCGAGCCTTCATACTCTCCGACGACGGCACCCAAATAGATCGCCAAGACAGCGGCCCCACTCGCACCGACGACGTAGCATTTGCCGATCGCACGGTGCCAGTGTGGCGCCCGCTGGCGGAGAGGGGCAATAAACTGGAGTGGTGCGCCGAACAGCACGGGCAGCGCTAAGAGCAGGTGCGAAACGTACCAGAGTTGCTTGTTGAAAAGATCAGGCCCCAGCCGTCCCGCCGGAACAAAGCGGTAATTGATCGCGCGGTAGAGGTAGTAGACGCTCAGCGCGCTCACTATCGACAGGACGAAGTACGGGCGGATACGACGAAGTGCCAAATTGGTCATGCCTCTCAGCACGATTGCTCGTTCGTCCTGCGCAAACCGGCCACCAGAAGCCTCACCACCGCGCGCGCCGCGCGCTCTTCGTCGGCGGAATCGCGCCCCGCCGCTTCGCGGACATGGTGTGGGTGATGAAAACGCGCCGTCGCATTGAACACGGCGCGCGCCGCCTCGATGGCATCGGTGCGAGCGAACTCGCCGGAATCGATGCCGCACTCGATGATGTCCTCGAGTTGGCGTTGCAGCATCGCGACGTGCGCGTCGACGACATCGCGCGCAGCCATCGCGACCGCGTGATACGTCGCAAACATCTCGGGATCATCGAGCACCTTGCGACGCTTCATCGCCATCAGCGTAAGCACCCAAGCCTCGAGACGCTCGGCCGCAGTTCCCGGCCCCGACGCAATGTCCGCCAACGGCGCCGAGACGCGATGCAACCACCGCTCAGCAACCGCATCATGCAGCGCGGCCTTGCTCGCGAAATGACGATACACATTTGCGTGGCTCATGTTCAGCGCACGCGACACGTCGACGACTGACGTCTTCGCTGGTCCGTGCCGACGCAGGAGCGCCTCCGCAGTCTGCAGAATGCGCTCCCGCATCGGGACGACAGCTGCGTCGTCGCGCTCGGCGTCTTCAGTCGGATCGGGTCGCGTAGCCACAACGCATCATCGCACGATGACGCGCTCGCTGTCCAGCATGTTCATCTGCGCGGCCATGTAGCGATCCCCCGCGACCGCACCAGGGGGAACCGCGGCTTCGATGCGCGCAAGATCGTCGGGCGTCAGTTGCACATCGAACGCGCCAAGCGCTTCGGTGAGACGCTCGCGACGCCGCGCGCCAAGGAGCGGCACGATGTCGCCGCCGCGGGAGAGGACCCACGCAATCGCAAGCTGCGGTACCGTAATCGACTTGTCCCACGCGATTTCGCGCAGTGCTTCGACGAGCGTCAGGTTGTGGCGCAAGTTGTCTCCAGTGAACCGCGGCAAGTGCGAGCGAAACCCGCCCGACTGCGCAGACTCGGCCGCACGCTCACTGAGCAGGCCGCGTGACAGGACACCATACGCCGTCATGCCGACGCCGAGTTCGCGAAGCGACGGGAGAATGTCGTCCTCGACGCCGCGGCTGACGAGCGAATACTCTATCTGGAGATCGGCGATGGGATGCACCGCAAGCGCGCGACGCACTGTGTCTGACGACGCTTCCGACAATCCGATGTGGCGCACATAGCCCGCGGTGACCATTTCGGCGATGGCACCAACCGTCTCCTCGATGGGCACGTTGGGATCGACGCGCGCGGGACGATAGATGTCGACGTAATCGGTGTCGAGCCGCTTCAACGTGTACGCGAGCGCTGTTTTCACGGCTCGTGGGCGTGCGTCGTAGCCGAGCCACAGGCCGTCAGGTCCGCGTTGTGCGCCGAACTTGACGCTGATCTGCACGCGGTCGCGCTGGACGCCGCGCAGCGCTTCGCCGATGAGCATCTCGTTGTGGCCCATGCCGTAAAAGTCGCCGGTGTCGATCAGGGTGATTCCGACGTCGAGCGCGGCGTGGATTGTGGCAATGCTTTCGGTGCGATCAGATGGGCCGTACAGGTCGGACATCCCCATGCAGCCGAGGCCGATGGCGGAGACGGTGGGTCCTGTGGCGCCTAGTTGATGTGTGTGCATGGTCCTCTCGGCTCGGGTTGAGTCGAGAGGATAAACTGACAAATTACAGATGTCAAGTTTTGTAACTTGACACATAATTAACCGATCAGGGGCGACCCGCGAGGAACGCGGCTGCGGCGTCCGACGTCGACTTGTCGGCGAGGATGCGATAGTGGCCAAGTCCGGGGCGTGTTTCCAGGCGACTGCCGCGCCACGCGCCGATCATGGCTTGGACATGTTCCCATGGCACTTCGCTGTCTTCCGGATCGTGGAGCACCAAGGCGGGCATGTTGAGTGACTTTGCGGCGCGTGCTCCCTCCAAATGCGGGATTGCGCGGCCAACCTGCTTCTCGAGGCTCCGTAGCATGCCCGGCACGCGGGAGGCGGGAAGCCCGATGAAGCGGCGGATCTTGTCGACGTAGTGCATTGGTCCGGGTGCTGGGGACATCAGGAGCGCGCGTGGCGCCTGCATGCCCTCTTCGAGCGCGAGTGTCACGGCTGTGGCGCCGAATGAGTGGCCGAGGACTCCGGCCAAACCTCCAGCCCATTGTTCGGCTGCTCTGAGAGCGCGGACCCATTCCACCATGGAGGTGCGTCGTCCTGGTGAGTTGCCGTGCGCCGGCATGTCGAAGGCGACGGCGCGAAATCCCTCGTCCACGAGTGCGCGGGCGACGGACTCCATGTCCTTGGCGAGCCCGCTCCATCCGTGCACGAGGAGGACGACCGGTTTGGTACCGACCCCCCATTCCCAGCCCATGAGGTGAAAGCCGCCGTAGTTCATGTGGACGCGGATGGCGCCGACGGGGACGGCCCTGACGTCGTGGGCCTTTCGGCGTCGTGGTGTCAAAAAGATGACGGCTGCTTGATGTTCTGCTGCAGCGGGTGCCAGTGCGGAGATGAGACGGAACCAGAGTCGCATGCCGCGGACGGCGATGGTAGTAGAACGAACGATCGTTCTTTTATGCGAGCCAGTTATTGGCTGAACGGCTGTCGACATTGGAAATGAGCTCGGAACGTGGTGTGGTCAGCGCGGGGCTGATACGGAGACGACCAACGCATCGAACGCTTTGCGCGCTCGGTGGTTGGCGTTCGGATCGCGAAGCAGTCGCTTCGAGTGGTAATACGCGCTCAGAATGCCGTGCATCTGGAAGGCGAAAAGTTCGGCGTCGACGTCCGGGCGGAAGTCGCCGGCGGACACTGCAAGCCGAGTTGCGCGGGCCAGCTGATCGAGCCACCATCGCTGCGCCATCACGAGAGCATCGCGTGCAGGGCCTTCCTGGTCGTCGAGTTCGACGCTCAGATGCATGAAAATGCACCCGCCGGGAACGCTCACGTGCGCCTCCCATTCCAGCCAGTGCTCGAAGAACGCGCGCACTCGAGGTTCTCCGCGCGGAGCCGCCAGCGCGGGCTTGAAGACGACTTCGCCGAAGGCCTCTGTCGCTGCGTTCAGGACAGCGAGCTGGAGCTCTTCTTTCGACTTGAAGTGTGCGAAGAGTCCACTCTTGGACAGCCCGACGGCGTCGGCGAGACGGCCGATGGTGATGCCTTCCAGCCCTTCGACGCTCGCGACGCGGAGGGCGCTCGCGAGAATCCGGTCTCTTGTTTCGGTGCCTTTGCTCATGTACACGATTATACGACCGTTCGTGCTATTTGTGCAAGGCGTTTGATGCTTCGTAACCGCGCTCGAACAGACCAACGCGGATTCACGCGGATCTGGCGGATCGACGCGGATCACTCCTCGTCACTCAGAGATCGCAAGGTGCGCCTCATCTAGTCCGGTGGACAGAAAATCCTTCATTAGCCAGTCTGCACTCCTGCCTTGAACGGTCGGGCAGAACGATCCGCATGAATCCGCCAAATCCGCGGAAATCCGCGTTGAAGTCGTCGAACGCTCCACCAACGCATTTCCAGTCGTAGATTCGCGAGTCCGCGAAGGATCCGTGATCGCATCCCCAGGTGTCGCGATGCCAACTATTTCTCGCCGAAAATTCCTTGGATGGCTCGCCGCCTCCGTGCCCGCCGCGGCATTCGTTCGCCAGGCACACGCGGCGGCCGTCGACGACCTTTCCGGAAACCAGCGCACCCTCGCCGCGATCGGTGCCGCAATCCTCCCCACGGAACTCGGCAGCGCGGCGACGACAGCGGCCGTGCACCGGTTTCAGCGCTGGATCGCCGGATATCGCGAAGGTGCCGAGTTGCTGCATGGCTATGGTACGTCAAAGCTCGAGCGCTCCGGACAGACCCCAGCGACGCGATGGGCCGCACAGCTCGACGCAATCGACGCGCGCTCGCGAAAGCTGCATGGACGCGCATTCGCAGACCTCTCGCTCACGCTCCAGCGCGACACCATTCGCGAAGACCTATCGGCAATCACGTCAGGTCGGCTGCCGTCGGTAGTACGTGCCCCGCACGTCGCGCTCGCGTTGCTCGCGCATTTCTACGCAAGCCCCGAAGCGACCGACCTGTGCTACGGCGCGCAGATCGGGAAGCAGGCGTGCCGTCCACTGGCAGCCTCGTCTCGCCAGCCGCTGCCGCTGGCGCGCCGAGTATGAGCGTCTTCCAGAAGCAGCGCGTCGTCGAAAGCGATGTCTGCATCATTGGCTCAGGCATCAGTGCCGCCATGGTCGCCGACCGACTTGCGCGCACCACGAAAGGAAAGATCGTCGTCGTCGAGGCGGGTGATGAAGCGCCGGCAATGGCGCGTCGTTACGCGTTGCGCGACCGGTACCTCCAGTACGGAGAGAGCCCGTGGCCAAATGATCATCTCGACGGCTACGA
>JBDTXZ010000141.1:0-7249 GCA_040005935.1 bacterium
AGGGTTGCGCGAATCGAGTTCTGTGGCGATACTCGTTGCGTCCGGCGGCTGCGATCGCGTTTCGCATCCAGCCCGTCGAGCGATGACCCGCGGCAATCCCAAGTGGCCCGTTTGTGACGGGTGCACGAAGCGAGATCAGCGCCGCGCCCCAGTAGGAATTTCGTCTGGCCCCGCGTGAGGGTTCCGCGCCGGCAGACGTATGAGGCTCAGCACCGATTCGCGTCGCATCTTGTCCGTCACATTTCGCTTTCCGTCGTGGCAATGTCGCCACGCGGCCCCGTTCATGTGGCTTGCCATCTCGTGAAGACGCGAACGTAGTACCGCTCCAGAAGGACGTGATCACGCCAGCGCGTGACCGCGAGCATTCACCCTGACCGACAACTGCTGCATGACCGAACGCCGGCGTCCTCCACGTCGCGGCCGCACCACCCGCCCGAAGACCGATCCTGCCGCCGAGAATGGCGGAGAGGACAATCCGTATCGCGAATCTCCCGCAGTGGCCGAGAGTGGCGATGAGCCCCCCGCCCGCGCTGAGATCGTGGCAGAGGCCCCGCCGGAGCGCGCCCAGCGCGAGCCGGAGAGCCCACCGCCAGCGGCCGCGTCGCCTGGCGCCAGCGAATCGAACGGCGTGTCCGTCGTGTCCGCCGCCTCGGCACCCGAACGCACCAGGCCAGACGGAAGCCTTGGTGGCACCCCGCATCCTCGCGACAGCCAGGGGCAGAACGGACGACGAGGCCGTCGCAATCGGGGCCGAGGACGTCGTGAGCCTGGCCAGGGTCCGGTCGAGCGGCCGAGCGTTGGCGGTCCGCCGCAAGCTCCGGCGACGATCGTTCCCACTGGCGAAACCAAGGGATGGTTCGACCCCGCGCGCGACGGCGGATTCGTACGGCGAGCGCAAGCGAGCTACCTCGCTGATGCCGGCGACGCGTACGTCCCTCCGCATCTCGTTCGCCAATATGCGCTGCGCAAGAGTGACGAAGTCGCGGGCACGACTGGACGTGATCAGCGCGGCCGAACGGCTGTCATAGAAATTACACAGATCAATGCTGGCGATCCCGCGGAAGCGGCTCGTCGTCCGGAGTTCAATACGCTCATTGCGACGTATCCTGAGCGGAAGCTGCACCTGGAAACGGGTCGTCCGGCCAAGGCGGGCAACGAGCTGATTCGTCGTGCCATCGACCTCATTGCGCCAATTGGCTACGGGCAGCGCGCCCTCATCGTCGCTCCGGCGCGAGCCGGCAAGACGACGCTTCTCCACGCGATCACCGAAGGCATCGCACTCATTCATCCAGACGCGAGCCTGCTCATCCTGCTGGTGGACGAGCGACCCGAAGAAGTGAGTGAAGCGATTTCGTGGGGTGTTGGTGAGGTCATCGCGTCGAGCTTCGACCAACCCGCGGCTCGACACGTCGAAGTCACCGAGATGGTGCTCGAGCGCGCACGGCGTCTGGTGGAAACGGGTCGCGACGTTGTCATCGTACTCGACTCGCTCACGCGCATGGCACGCGCGCACAACACGGCGGAGCGTGGCACGGGCCGCACGATGTCGGGCGGGCTGGACGCACAAGCTATGGCGAAACCGAAGGCGTTCTTCGGCTCCGCGCGCGCTGTCGCCCCGTCGTCTGGTGGCGGCTCGCTGACGATCATCGCGACAGCGTTGGTCGAAACGGGTTCGCGGATGGACGATATCATCTTCGAGGAATTCAAGGGCACGGGCAACTGCGAGATCAAGCTCGATCGCTCGTTGGCCGAAAAGCGCATTTATCCCGCGATCGACATTGCAACGAGTGGCACTCGGCGCGAAGAAAAATTGTTCCGCGCTGATCAACTCGAGCATGTGTACACGCTGCGACGTGGGCTGGGGCAAATGCCGCCGCAGTCGGGAATGGAGTGGCTCATCAAGCGCATCGCGAATACCCCCAACAACGACAATTTGTTGTCGGGACTGTGAGGTTTGTGGGGTGAACGGGGAACGGGGAACGGGGAACGGGGAACCGCGCAGGGCGAGCGTCGCTAGCTCCGAGCGGTGACCGTTCACTGTTCACCGTTCACCGTTCTGCCTGAGGGCCCATCCTTTGCTATAGATTGGGCCACCATGCACTTCACTCGCCGACTCGCGCGGCTGGCGCTCGTCCTCGTGACGGGCGCATTTGCTGCGCCCTCGCTCGCCGCCCAACTCGCTCGCCGAGACATCGCGCCGGCGCCTGAAGTCGCAGCGGTCGAGTTCAATGGCGCGACCAAGGCGATCGACCTCGTCGAGTTGCAGGCCAACATTTACACCGAGCCCACGCGGTGCAGAAGCTTCGCGGTCATCCTCTTCTGCAAATTCACGCCGTACCGCGGGGTTGAGGATCGTCACTACCTCAATCGGCAGGAGCTCAAGAAGGACGTCCTGCGCATTCGCGTGTTCTACTTTCGCGAGGGATTTCGCGAGGCGCAGGTAGACACGGTCGTCACGCAGCTGAACGAGAAGCAAGTGGCCGTGAAGTTCAACATCACCGAAGGCCTGCCAACCATCGTGACCGACATTTCGGTGACGTACGACTCCACGCTGTTCACGCCGAAAAAGGTGCGGCAGCTCACACTCGTGGAACGCGGGCGGCCTCTCGATCTGTTCGAGCTGGATTCCACACGCATCCAGTTCCAGAACGAGTTGTGGGAGTTGGGCTACGCCGACGCGCTCGTGGACACCTCGTCTGTGGTGGATTTGGCGATGCACACCGCACGCGTGCAGGTTCGCCTTGTAAAGAACCATCTCACCACGGTTGGCGACATCGTCGTCCAGGGCACTGAGGCGGTTGCACCCAACGTGGTGCTCAACTCGCTCAGCTTCAGGCAGGGTGACCTGTTCCGGCGCAGCAAGATGATCGAAAGCCAGCGCAGCCTGTACGAATCCAACCTCTTCAAGCTGGCGGCGCTCGACGTTCCGGAATCGTTCGACAGCGTGAAGACCGTGAACGTTCTGCTGCGTGAAGCGCAGTTGCACGAAGCGCGCGTCGGCGCCGGCTTCAACACGGTCGACTTCATCCAGACCGAGGGCCGCTTCACCCACTACAACCTGCTCGGCGGCGCTCGCCGGCTGGACATCTCTGCGACGGTGGGGAACCTGTTCGCCTCGAGCCTGGAGAACAACAAGCTGTTCAAGCACCAGAGCAGCGATACGACGATCACGGGGAATGCGGACGACTTTCTCCAACCAACGTATCAGGCGAGCATCGAGCTCAAGCAACCCGCGTGGCTGCGGCGTCCACGCGACGCAATCGCGATCGGCGCATTCGCCCAGCGTCGCGCCGTTCCGTCGGTCGTGATCGATCGAGGATACGGCGGAAACCTGACGTACACCCGTACCCTCGCTGCGCGCGCGCCGGCGAGTCTCTCGTATCGATTCGAGGTGACGCGCGTTGAAGCGGGCGGCCCGTACTTCTGCGTCAATTTCGGCGTATGCGACACGACGTCGATCAACGGATTGCGCGGACATCAACGTCTCTCGCCGGCTACTGCGCAGATCCAGGTGGATCGCTCCGATCAACCGCTCGCCCCAACGCGCGGCTACACGGCGCGGGCGGAGTTTGAGCATGCGTCGTCATTCACGGTGTCGGATTACCGATACAATCGAGCGTATGGCGAGGGCACGCTGTATTCTCGGCTGGGTGTGAAGGGTGCCGTGCTGGCGACGCATGTGCGCATCGGTTTCGTGCGTCCGCTCAGCGGCGGGGCCTCGCTTGGCGAGGCAGTGCTGCACCCGCGCAAGCGGTTTTACGCGGGAGGGTCGCAGTCAGTGCGCGGGTATGGCGAGAACCAACTTGGGCCTCGTGTCCTGACTTTGCCGATTGGGTATCTCGCGCACTCACGCACGGCGTCTGGGGCGCCGTGCGATGTGACGACCGAGGCGATTCGCTTTTGCGATCCGAACTTCATCACCGATTCCGCGAGCAAACCTGTTGGGGACGACAAGTTTACGCCGCGTGCGCTGGGCGGGACGTCGCTGCTCGAAGGAAGCATCGAATACCGTTTTCCCCTCCCATTTCTCAAGAATCTCGGCGGCGCGGTGTTCGTCGACGGGGCAGCGGTTGGCGAGCGCGTGCTCGATCCGCTTGGAGCTGGCGTGCGCACGCTTGCTGACCTGGTGCATGGCACCGGTGCGATTACGCCGGGCATTGGCGTGCGCTACCTCTCGTCGGTCGGGCCCATTCGTATCGACCTGGGATTCAATCCGTCGCGTGCCGAAGACCTTGCGGTGGTCACCGAGATCATTCGCAATGGTCACCAGGAGATCATCCCGCTCGATATCCCGAAACACTATTCGCCAACGGGTACATCCACGGGAATTGGAAAGATCCTGAATCGATTTACGCTCCATCTCTCCATCGGCCAGGCCTACTGATGCTTCGCCGCCTGTTCCGTCTACTCGTCGTGCTCAGTGTGGTGGCGGTGCTTGCCGTGATCACGACGTGGGTCGTGACGAACACGGACTCTGGGCGCGAGCGTTCGCGGCAGTTCGTCGTCACTCTGCTCAATGGGCAAACGCACGGCATCGTGAAGATCGATACAATGCATGGCAACATGCTCAGCCAGGCGATGTTGGTGCGAGTGTCGATTACGGACAGCGCCGGGCATCCCTTCTTCAAGGCCGATTCCATTTCGCTGAACTATGTGCTGCGCAGCTTTCTCAAGCAGCGGCTCCAGTTCACCGATGTGATCGTGTATCACCCGGATGTCGTGGTGACCAAGTTGCCGGGTGGCGAATGGAACTATCGCGTCCTCTGGCCGTCGTCACCGCCAAAGGCGCCTGGAGATACCATTCCAGGATGGGGATCGCTCGTCACCTTGACGAACGTCACGATCGTAAACGGGTTCGTGACCGCTCGCTCGCCGTGGGCTCCTCGCCCTGGCGTTCCCGCGCATGTGCGAGACAGCATCATCAAGGACGCCCTTGGCGCTGGCTCCCGGCTCTATATCACCGAGGTGCCTGGCGGATACCAGAAGGTGGTGACGCTGGAGCGAGTGAGCGCCAAGGTTCCGTTCGTACGATGGGCCGACCCGGCAAGCAAGACGAAGTATGTAAAGGTTGCGGCACTGAGAATGGACGCGTTTCCGTTCCGTCCGCCCGCCGCAAAGATTCGCGCACTCACTGGCAACTTCGAGTTCAACGACGACTCGCTGTGGTGGAAAGGCGCCGGGGCGCAGTTTCCGCATTCGGCCATGACAGGCGATGGCGTGTACAACCTGAACAGCGGCGACATGCGCCTTAGCCTCGCCGTGACGCCGGCGTCGTTTGCCGATTTCGATTGGGTGTATCCGCATTTTCCGAAGGACGGCGGCGGCAACCTGCTCATGAGCGTGCAGTGGAAAGGCGTCACGCAGGACTACGTTGTCCGTAACGCGGACCTCCGCACGGGATCGGCACACCTGACGGGCGACATCGGTGCCACGATGACCGACACCGTGTTCTTTCATGACGCGAATGTTCGATTTACCGGCCTGACGACCAAGCAGATCGAAGCGGCCGCGCCGGGCATACATTCGCCTCGGCAAGGTGCGCTGGAAGGGCGCGCGAAATTCAGCGGCACTCCAAAACGCATGACGTTCGACGGCGACGTGAGCTTCCACGCCAATGGTCGAGGAACGAGTCGTGTGATCGCGGACGGCGTTGTGGGTTTCACGCCGACGACGCCGGTGGTCGTCAGCGCGCGCGATCTGCATGTGCGGCTCGAGCCGTTGCAGGTCGATATCGTGAAGATCCTGTTTCCGTTGTTGCCAATTGGCGGAACGCTGAGCGGCACGACGACGTTGAATGGGTCAGGAGCGCAGCAGCTCGTTGCATCGCATCTCGACATTGTGCATGTGGACGGACGCAACGTCTCGCACGCGGTTGGATCGGCGTCGGTGCACACCATCGGGCGGCAGACGCTCGACGTGGACGTGGATACGCGCCCGATTGCGCTTGCCGAGTTGACGAAGTTTGCGCCGAAGATGCCGTTCAAGGGGATGGCGCATGGTCCCGTGCACGCGCATGGGCCCATCGACGCCCTGAAAGTGGATTCGCGGCTCGCGCTTCCAGGTGGTGGCGAGTTTGGGCTGACCGGCACGGTGGATTTCCTGTCGAAGGAGTTGGGCTATGACATTGTTGCGGACGCGACGCGGCTGGACTTGAGTTGGGTGATCCTGTTTGGCCCCGTGACGTCGTTGAATGGTGGTGGAACGGCGCGAGGCCGAGGGTTCTTGCCGGCGACGATGACCTCGGAGATGGAGTTTGCGTTCGGCCCATCCTCGATCGACACCATTGGCGTGGACTCGGCATTTTTCCGCGCGAAGTTGGCGCTGGGCCTGGCGAATATCGAGCGCGCGAATCTCTACGGCTCCGGCACGAAGATCGATCTTAGCGGGCAGCTTGGACTCGACTCACTGCACGCCGGTTCGCTGGCGTATTCCGTCGTCGTGGATTCACTCTATCGGTTTGCGCGCTTCATTCCTGGCCAGACTATTCGCGCCACCGACACAACCGCTGTCCGTCCGCGTCCGCGTATCGCGGCCGAAGCGCGTCGTCGCGCGCGAGCGGATTCTGCGCGCACAGCGCGCGCGACGGAGATCGAACGCGCCATTGCAAACCTTCCCCCACCGCTGCTCAGGGTCCCTTCGGATACGCCGCGCGCGATTCCGAAGGGCTTGCTCGCTGGATCATTGAACGCTGACGGCACGATCAAGGGGTCGCTCGACCGATTCTCCATTGAGGGCAAGGCGAACGGCGATAGCCTCATCGTGCAGGGAAATTCAGTGCGGCGCTTCGACGCGACGTACAGTTGGCTTGACGTGGGAACGAAGACGTCGGCCGTGAAAGCGAACCTGCGCGCGGATACAATCAGCGCCTATGGCTTCGCGTTTGACAGCCTTGCCAGCGACCTTTCGTACGTCGCCCCGAACGGCAGCCTCGCGTTGCGAGTCAGACAGGGGAGCCAACACGACTACTCGTTGAACGGCGACTTCACGTTTGATTCGACGCACAACGTCCTTCGCCTGAAAGAGATCGCGCTCAAATTTGACTCGACCACGTGGAAGACCGATTCCGGGAAGACGCCGACGGTTCGCTTTGGTACGAGCGGAGTGCAAGTGGACAGCCTCGAGCTTCGCAGTGGAATCGGTCGGCGAATCTTTGCCAACGGGCTGTTGCCGACAAAGGGCGAGGCGAACTTCGAACTCGCCGTCACTGATTTCGCCGTGGAGAATATCGCCGAGTTGCTCCAGAGCGATC
>JBDTXZ010000142.1:0-7240 GCA_040005935.1 bacterium
CGTCAACATGAACTCGCGGCGACCTGGTCCGTCAGGTCGGGTCGTTGTTCCGTTCAGGAGTACAGATAGCGGGCAGAACCTCTCAGGGGTGTGACATTCATGGAGAAACTCCGTGAGTGCCACACCCCTTGTTCGGTTGCAGGCTGAGCGCTGCCATTTGAGCACCAAGATACTCGAGTCCGATTGACGACATTTTGTCGCTGGGCGCATCGGTCTTTTTGACCATTTCTTTGGCCAATGTTGGCTAACACGTTTATTACCAAGCGCTTACATGAAAAGTACGAAAAAGGTCTCTCTCGAACCCCGGGCAGGATGACCGATCGTTTTTGAGTCCGACCAATTTTTTCTAGTAACCACCAAAAGTACTGTCATTACAGCAGTTAGCCCCATCACAAATATGTTTCTGGGGTCATTCTGGCAAACTGACTGTTGACGGGTTTTTCCCCCGACATTATTCTGGCCGTCCTGCTGACTCACGCGGGCGCGCGGCTCTGTGCAGCCGGAGACGCCCGACCACCTTCCGGCACAGGTAAGGGGCGTGTATGGAGCAAGCGACCGAGACCAGGTCCAAGGGTTATTTCCGTTCGTCCCCCTCCACAGCATTTGACCAGTACCTTCAGGACATACAAAAGCTGCCGCTGATCAGTGACGCGGCCGAAGAGCGTCGCCTCGCGCGACTCGCACAGAAGGGCGACGAAGCCGCCGCAGAACGGCTCGTCACTGCGAACCTCAGGTTCGTCATCTCTTATGTCAAGAAATACCAGGGCCACGGGCTCGACTTGAGCGAGCTGGTAGCCATCGGCAACGAGGGACTCCTCAAAGCCGTGCGGAAGTTCGACCCTGATCAAGGGGTCAAGTTTATCTCCTACGCCGTGTGGTGGGTCCGTCAGGCCGTCCTCAAGGCACTCGCCGAGCAGACACGAAGCGTCCGCATCCCGCTCAACCAGAATTCGCAGCTCATCCGCCTCGCCAGGGCGGAGACGATCCTCGCGCAGGTCCTCAAGCGGGATCCCACGGAACACGAGATCTCGCGGCTCCTCGAGGAGACTCCAGAAGCGGTTCGTGCTGCCAAGCAAATGAGCTCGACGGAAATATCGCTGGACGCACCCATCGACCGGTCGGATCGCGAAGCATCCACACTCGGCGAACGCTTTGCTGGTGTCGACGGCACTGAGATCGAGGAGACGACCGACTACAAGTTGATGCGCGCCTTCATCGAGAAGGTATTCCGGAAGTACCTCACGCCGCGTGAACGCAAGATCCTCTTCCTCTACTATGGCCTGGATGAGAGCGGCGAGCCCATGACACTCGAGAAGATCGGCGCGCTTATGGGAGTCACTCGCGAGCGAATCCGCCAGATTCGCGAGCGTGCTTTCGAAAAGTTGCGCGAGTCTCCTGACGGGCGGGCGCTATCAGGGTTCTGGGAAGCCGCCTGACGCAATCACTCCGGCCACGGGCCGGAAACAAATGTGTGTTGACGGGGCGGATACCTTTCGGTGTCCGCCCCGCCTCGCGTGTGCACAGCCGCCTTCAGGAATCCACCCTTCCTGTCGAACATCAGACACAGAATGACGATGGTGCAATTCATCCAGCGCGTGATCCGACGCGCCTACCTTACAATCGCGCTCGTCGCGATCGCTTTGCTTGCAGGCGTCATATTTCGTGTGCGCTATCTCCAGCACGAGATGATGACGAGGTGGCACGGCTCACTCGATGGTGGAGCACTCACCACGCAGGCCACCGTCGATGAATGGTTTGCAGACCGAAAGGCTGACGCAGAGGCCGTGGCCGTTACCGTAGCCTTTCACTCGACCATCCCGCGTGCTGCTGACCTATCGCCACCCTTCGCAACGGTTCTCGCGCCCGTCATCCGGCGTCAGAAATTCATCGACGCCTGGGTCGTGGACTCAAGCGGAGCAATAATCGCCGGCGCAGGCGCCGATACGTTGCGCGACGTCGAGCGCGCCAGTGCCTTGGACGCCATCGCGAAACAGCGTACGATGCGATCGGCGGTCATGCCCCTCGGCCCACACGCCGCGTTGCTCGCGATCGTTGCTCCCGTTCACCTCGACCCGCCCGTGTCCTCCGGGAGGCGGGTGCCTGCGGCCGTCGTGCTTCGCGCTGATATCGTGAAGGCATTCTCGCCGTGGGCTGCCGGGCGCCCGAATGCAGCGATGAGCAACTTCTCGACGCCGGCGCCCGGCGGTCCCGTAGTTATCGCAGCGTGCCCGGGGCAGACTGTTCCCGTTTGCATCACCAAGCCGGCGCACCTGGGTGACAGCACCCCGACAGCACTCGCGCTGGCCCGGCGGGACACCTTCGGGGCTTTTCAGGGCCAGGACGGCAAGCGCGTGTTGGCGGTGACCCGTTTTGACGACAATCTCGAGTGGGGAGTCATCCGACGCGTCAATTTCAGCGACGCTGTCGTACCGCTGATTACGGAACTCAAAATCGAGGGCGCGTTTCTCGTCGTCTTGCTTGCCTTGGTAGGGGTTGGTGCGGTCGCGGCGAACCGGACAGTCCGCGTCCGACGTCTCTATGCGCAGCGGGAAGCCACCGAGCGCCTCTCCATCGTCGTGGATGCGTCCACGGACGGCATTATCTCCTTCGACCAGACGTTCGCGATCACAATGGTCAACGCTCCGGTCGAGCGCATGCTGGGCTATCCACGCGCCTCGTTGATCGGGAGGCCGGTATTCACGCTGTTCGCTGCCGAATGGCACGCGCACCTTGCAGCGAGCCTCCAGAGCTTTGCTCGTTCGGCGGTGTCGCACGCACCACTGGAGGACACGGAGCGGTGCATTGCGTTGTGCGCTGACGGGCGGCTCATGCCGGTGGACGCGCGCGTAGGCCGCGCGATCGTCGATGGCTTGCCGCTCTATGTCATGGGGTTGCGCGACGTGACCGAGCGTGCCCGGGCGGAGATGTTCCTTCAGGGGCAACGCCATGCGCTGGAGATGATTGCGAGCGGAGCGCCATCGGCGGACACGCTCGCGGTGCTGTTTGACGTCCTCCAGACCGAAGCCCCCGAGATGCGCTGCACGGTCTACGAGCTGGACGAGGAGCGCCAGGTCGCCCGCGCCGTCTGTGCGCCTGGACGGCTCGGCGGAATTGCCTCGGCAATCGGAGACCTGAGTGTTGGGCCATCGTCGGACGCCATCGGGTCGGTGATCCATCGTGGAGAGTCCGTATTCTCGTCCTGCATCTCGACGGATATACTCTGGAGCCAATCGAAGACTGTCCTCGGTGCGGAAGGCATTCAGGGCGGTTGGGCCATTCCGCTTCGCGCCGCGGACGGGCACGTCATTGGTGCGCTTGCGTGCTATTACGATGCGCCGCGCGCGCCGACCGATCGAGAGCGAGAGCTCGCGCGAATGGCGGTGCATCTGTCGAGTATTGCCCTGTCGAGCGCGCGCGATGCGACGTCTCTGCGCAACTCGGAGGCGAGCTTTCGCTCGTTCGTGGAGAACGCGCCGGCCGCGATCTTTCGCGAGCGCGACGGCCAGCTCGTCTCGACGAACGCGGCCATGCTCTCGCTGCTCGGCTACGCCGATGTCGCGAGCGTCGCCCACGCGGCGGAAGCGGGGTTCCTCTATCACGATCCTGCCGCGAGAGCTCGTCTGTTGCACTCGCTCGAGGCGAACGACGAGGCGAGTGGCGTGGAGATGGAGTGGCGCCGGTCGGATGGCACGCTCGTCACCGTGCGGGTGAGCGCACGTGCATATCGCGACGAGCGCGGCGATGTCTCACTGTGGGAAGGGTACGCCGAAAACGTGACGTCGCTGCGCGCGGCGGAAGGCGCGCTCCGGCGCAGCGAGCGGCTGGCAGCGGTCGGCCAACTCATTTCGGGAGTCGCGCACGAGTTGAACAATCCCCTCTCGTCGATCATGCATTTCGCCGAGGATCTTCTCCAGGACCAGCGGACGAGCGACGACGCGGAAGCGCTTGGTGTCATTCGTGATCAAGCGCGCCGCTCACGGGCCATCGTGCGCGACTTGCTGTCGTTCGTCCGAAAGCGCGAGGCCAACGCGCAGCCGATGTCGCTTGGTGACGTCGTGGCCGGAACGGCTCGGGCGATGGGCCCGTCGTTCTCCGCGATGGGTGTTCGATTGCACGTTGTGCAAAGCCCGGAGAATGCCGTCGTGTTGGCCGATCGGTCCGGTGTGGAACAGATCGTCGCGAATCTCGTGAGCAATGCGGCGCACGCCGCTGGTCGCGACGGTCAGGTGTGGGTACGCACGGAGACCACGGACGACGAGTGCCGTCTCATTGTCGACGATTCCGGCCCCGGAATCCCCGCCGAAGTCCTGCCGCGCATTTTCGACCCGTTCTTCACTACGAAGCAGACGGGTGAGGGAACTGGACTCGGACTGTCAGTCACATTGGGCATCGTCGAGCAATTGGGCGGCAGGATTACCGTTGAGAAGCGGACTGCTGGTCCGGGCACATGCTTTACTGTACTGTTTCCCAGCATGAAGCCCGACAGCACGATCGCCCGTGACGCCTTGCCTGAGATCACGGCGGCGGTCTCCCCGCCGGCGCCCGCGGTTGCTGTTTCGGTCGCGGCGGTGACCGACCGCGTGGCGCAAATCGGGCGTGTTGCCCTGATCATCGACGACGAGCCGACCATTCGAGCCGCACTGCGACGGTATTTTGTGCGGCGAGGCTGGGTGGTGGAGGAAGCGGCCGACGGAGGCGCTGGTCTCGCACTGCTCGAGCATCACGGCGACGTCTTCGGGCTCGTCGTCTCCGATCTCCGCATGCCCGGATTTTCGGGCATCGAGCTGCACGACCGGCTCGCGGCCGCAAAGCCTGCCTTGCTTCGCCGGTTTGTGTTCAGCACCGGCGACGTCGCGTCTGCCGAAGCAGCCAGCTTCGTGCAGCGTACGACCTGCCCCGTGCTGCAGAAGCCGTTCGAATTGCGCATGCTGGACGAAATCATCAGGGCCGTCGGCGAGGGCGTGAACGACGAGCGTGTGGTAAGTTAGAGGGCGGTCACGCTGGCGCCTGCGGGTGCGCGTGACCTTCCATCACGCCGCGCTCCCTGAATGGTCGACCGCAGCCGCACACCACCGATTTTCATCGATTACACCGGCAAGCGCTGGCGCAGAATCCGGCGCGCGGCACTTGCCGTTGGTGTCATCACCACGGTGTTGGCGCTCGTCCTCATCGGATCGATCGTGTTGTCGCCATCCATGCCGCCCGAGCTTCCACTCGCGACGGCGAATAACCGGACGATCTCTCGCGCGACGACCGGAAAGCCGGGCGCGTTTACAAAAATCGACCGACTGCGCACGGCCTATCGGCGCAAGTTGGCTGCGGCAATGAAGCCGTACGGAACGCCTACGTCGCGTCGTCCGGAAAACATACCGGCGCTCAACATCGGCACGGGAACAAGGAAACCGCGCAACGATGAAATCGTCGCCGGGTTTTACGTCAACTGGGCTGACAACTCGTTCGCGTCACTGCAGCGCAATTACGACAAATTGGACTGGGTCATCGGCGAGTGGGGCTTCTTTCCGCGCGGTGCTGACACCTTGCAGCTGCGCATCAAGCCGGAAGTCATCGAGCTGCTCAACAGCCGGCCGGTCGAGACGCGACCGTCGCTCTTCCTGATGATCACGAATTACGTCGTGGAGCCGGGGCGCGACTCCGCGACCGGCAAGTTCGACAATGAAGTCGTTCGCCGCTTCCTGGCCAATCCGGTGGCTCGCGAAAACGCCATCCGACAACTTCGCGCGGCGGTCGCCACGTATGGTCTGGCCGGTACCACGCTGGATCTCGAAAACTTCGACCCGGCACTGCAAGCCCAGGTGCTGGCGTTCGCGCACCAGCTGCACGATGCCATGCACTCCATGGGGAAGTTGGCGACGCAAGCCGTGGCCGCTGGCGATCCCGACTCGTATGTGCAGCACGCCGGCGCCGTCAACGACAAGATCTTCCCGATGCTCTTCGACGAGCACTATGCCACCGGGGAGCCGGGACCGATCGCCAGCCAGCGGTTCTACATCACGCAGGCACGACGATTTGCGCGCCTCGTTCCGCCGTCCAAGATCATTCTGATGGTCGGCGCCCAGGGATACGACTGGAACGACGCCGAGGCACTCGCACAGAAGCGCGCCGAAAGTTCCGACTTCCAGGAAACGATGAAGTCCGCGCGCGGTCCATCGCAGCCGAGGCCGCGTTTCGACCCCGTGTCCATGAATCCGTACATGCAGTGGACGACGCCGGATTCCACCGACCATGTGCTGTGGTATCTCGACGCCGTTACCGCCTACAACCAGATGCTCGTCGGCAGTGCGCTCGGCGTATCTGGCCATGCCATCTGGCATCTTGGCGGTGAGGATCCGTCACTCTGGGACGTCATTACGCACGACGGACGCCTGCTGCCGCCCGACGGCTTGCGGGTCATGCGTCCGAGTTACGACGCCGAGTTCGACGGCACTGGTGAGATCCTTCAGGTGTCGATGTTCCCCAGCGACGGCCAGCGCAACCTGCAAGTCGATCCGACGTCTGGTTTCATCACGAACGAGACGCTGGTGAAGGTGCCCATCCCGTATGTCGTCGCGCGGACGGGCGGACAGCCGCGAAACCGGCATCGCGTCGCGCTTACGTTCGACGACGGTCCCGATGGCCGATGGACGCCGCAGATCCTGGATACGCTGCGTTCGCGCGGTGTGAAGGCGACGTTCTTCGTCATTGGACAGAACGTCGATACGCATCAACGGTTGCTCCAGCGCATCTACGACGAAGGCCACGAGATCGGGAACCATACGTACACCCATCCGAATCTCGCGTTGACGACGGAACGCGTGAGCCGATATCAGATCGATGCCACCGCGTCGCTCATCGAGGCCGTGTTGAATCGGCAGGTCGCGTTTTTTCGCCCGCCATATTTCGGAGACGCAGAGCCGTCCACCGATGCAGAGCTGGTTCCCGTTGGGATTGCGTCGCGGCGCAACTATTGGACGATCGGCTTGCATGTCGACGCAGAGGACTGGAAAGAGCTTCCGCCTGATTCGATCGTAAAGCTCGTGCTCCAACGACGGATGCTGCCGAACGCGATCAACGCGCTCGCGCAGGATTCAGCGCGGAACGTCGTTTTGCTCCATGACGCGGGCGGCAATCGCCGCAACACCGTTGCGGCCCTTGGGCCCCTGATCGATTCCCTGCGCGCACGCGGCGACACGATCGTCCTGGTGAGCGATCTAGCCGGCGTAACGCGAGACGACGCGATGCC
>JBDTXZ010000143.1:0-7229 GCA_040005935.1 bacterium
GGGTGGTCTATCACAACGTCACGCCACTCATGACACCCAAGCTCGTCAGCAACCATGGCATTCGCTCGGCGCTGACTTCATGGCTGTCGCTCGATGCCGACGGACGCTACGTGTCGCGCATGATGCTCACGAACACGAACGATCCGCGGTTCGTCGTACCCGAGGCCTGGTATGCGGACGCTGGCGCGACCTTCAAGGTGGCGCAGCAATCCGTGCTCGTGCAGGTGCGCAACCTGTTCGACCGACGCGTGTACACGGGCGGCTATCCGGGTGCGCTGGCGGGGAGCAATGATCCAAACGCGATGGAGCCGTACTACTACGTGCTGGCGCCGAGAAATATTTCGGTGAATGCGCGGCTGGCTTTTTAGGTCAACGGCGTTTCAAACGGCATGTGCGGCGTTGTGCGGGCGCTGGACGGCTGTGAATTGAATCGAGGCGATCCGCGTTAATCCGCTAATCCGCGTAAATCCGCGTTGGGAGTTTCGACTGTCGTTGCTTCGAACGCGTTGCTCAACAGCGGTTACCAGCCTCAACGCGGATTTACGCGGATTTGGCGGATCGACGCAGATTGCATCACTGTCGCCTCGAACGCGGTCTTCCACCGCGCATCCCAATCACCGCGAATGACTACGGCACGCGTTTCACGTTCGGCGAGCGCGGCCCGGAAGAGCTCGAACATGCGTTCGCGATCGCTCGGGCGGTCTCGAATACCATCTGGATACCACGGTACGTCGACGTCACAGAGCAGATAGAGATCTGCTCGGCGGGCACGCTCCTCGCGCTCGATGAACTCCGATGTAAAGCCGTAGTAGGAGCGCCCGTACACGATCGTGCTCACCAGATCGGTGTCGAGCACCAAAAGTGTTCCGTCGTTCGCACGCACGCGGCGGGCAGCAGCGTCTGCAAGTTCGATGTGCTCACGCGCAATGGGCTCGACGGTGTCAGCACTCAGATCGTGCGCAACGCGTTCCGCGTACGCGCGCGCTCCTTCGGGCACACACTCAGTCCCTAGCGCATCCGCGAGCCGGCGCGCGAGCGTCGTTTTGCCCGTGCATTCCGGGCCGGTGATACAGATACGAACGAGCGGTGTCGGCACCCGAGTATGATATCGCGAAGCCGAGGGTGGTGCGACGCTGTACTACGCGGTACGTCGCCACGTCTCCGGATGCGTCGTCTTGTGCCGGCCAATCACGCGCGCGAGTTGTTCGCGCGTCACGGGCTTGTCGAGATAGTCCAGCGCACCGAACAAGTGCATTCGGTTTTCGCTCGCGACGGCGCTCACGACGACCACCGGAATGGACCGCAGGACCGGATCCAACTGCAACTCGCGCAGCGCTTCCCAGCCGCTTCTCCTCGGCATCATGAGATCGATCGTGATCATGCCAGGAGACACCGTTCGGGCGAGCGCCATTCCTTCCTCAGCAGTCGCGGCGGTGACAACGCAGCATCCCAGATCCTCGAACGATCGACGAAGAATGACCCGCGCATCAGACTCGTCGTCGATGACAAGCACCAACAGGCGGCCGTCTGCACGCGCAGACAGATCCGCGATCGCCGACGTGACATCGCGAATCATTCCCGTCGATGTGACCGATGGCATGTCCGCATGATGCGGAGCGAGCGCGATCGTGAAGGTCGAACCAACGCCGACTTCGCTCGCCACCGTAAGATCGAATCCCATCAGCAGCGCGAGCGAGCGACTGATCGTCAAGCCGAGCCCCGTTCCCACGAACTGGCGTGTCGTCGAATTGTCAGCCTGTTGAAATGCCTCGAAGATCGCATCCATCCGGTCCGTCGGAATGCCGATACCGGTATCAGCGACTTCGATTGCGATCGGCCTACCCGAAACCGGGTCCGCACGCAGGATGACCCGAACCTCGCGCTGCGCGCTGAACTTCACCGCGTTGCCCACGAGATTGATGATGATCTGCTTGAGTTTCGCCCGATCCGTCTCGAGCAGCAACGCAGCATCCGGGATGTCGGCCAGCAACGTCACGCCACGCGCACTCGCTTGTGGTTGAATCTCCTCGAGCGTCTCTGTCACGAGATCACCCAACGGAACGGACGTGATGTCCAGCTCCATGTGTCCGGCTTCCACCTTCGAGAGATCGAGCACGCTGTTGATGAGCGCCAACAAATGGCGCCCGTTGGCCTGAATGCGGTTGACGTAATCGAGATCCTTCCCCGTCAGGTTCTTCGCCCTGTTTTTCAAAAGGATGTCGGAGAAGCCGATCACGGAATTGAGCGGCGTACGCAGCTCGTGACTCATGTTTGCGAGGAAGTCGCTCTTCGCACTGTTCGCTGTTTCAGCGAGAGCACGTGCCTCGCGATGCGCCTCCTTCTCAGCATTCAGCTCAACCAGCCGCTGCTCCAACTTCATCTCTGCCGTGGCCTCGGCGGTGATGTCCTGCGTCGTTCCGACGAGCCGGAGTGGCCGCCCATGGTCGTCCTTCACGACCTGCGCGTGCGCGTTCGACACGCGCTCTTCACCATTGGGCAGGATGTATCGTACCCGATACGAGAACGGCGTGCCCGCCGCGGTGCCCGACTCGATCGCCGCCATCGTTTTCACACGGTCTTCGGGATGGACGCGGTGCAGAAATGCCTCGTGCGACGGCCGGTCCGTGAGGGGATCGTAGCCGAGTTGACGAAACGTCTCTTCGGACCACGTCAAGGAGCCCGTGGCGAGATCCTTCCACCAGCTGCCGATGCGCCCTACGCGTTGAGCGTCCGCCAGTTGCGCCTCACTCTGGCGGAGCCGCTCGTTTGCGCGTCGCAGTTCGCTTACATCGCGCGCGATGGCGGACGTTCCGATGATCTCGCCTTCCACGTTCCGCAGCGGAAACAGGGTGAGCGAGATCTCAACGAGGGTTCCGTCCTTCCGCATCCGGGTCCCCTGCACGTCGTCAACTCGCTCACCACGCTTCATCATTTCGATAATTGCCGCCAACTGTGTGCTTCCGGGCGGTTGGAGCATCGAGAAGTGCTGACCGAGCGCCTCGTCGCGCGAATAGCCGTACAGGCGTTCCGAGGCCGGATTCCAGCTGGTGATCACGCCGTTGGCGTCGGCACTCATCATCGCTTCGGTCGACGAGTTCACGATGGCGGCGAGCTGCGCCAACGCGAGCTGCTCGGACCGCCGCGCGGTCACGTCGGTCGCGATGACGAGTACTTGCCGAGCGACGCCGTCGCTATCGATGATCGGACTCTTGTGCGACTGGAGCCACCGCACCCGTCCCTGCGCGTCCACGAATTTCTCCTCGGCGATGAATACCTCCGTGAGGTTGTCCATCGCCTGCCGGTCGCTCTCCATCCATTCCTTCGCCTTCCCGGGCGGGGCACCCAGCTCCGCCTGCGTGCGCCCCAGCATTTCCTCCGGCGTGCTGCCGTAGGCTTCCGCGTGGCTACGATTCACGATGGTGTAGCGGCCCGCACGGTCCTTCGCGAACACGAAATTCGGCAGACCATCGAGGACAGCGCGAATGACGCCATACGCATTCGCCTGCTCCATGGCGACTGTGCGTTCGTCGCGCGTTGGCATCAGGGGGCTCCGAGCGGGAGAAGAAGACACGGCCAGCGTCGCACGTGGTGTGCCGAATACATGATATCTCGATGAGTGTCGGCTAGCTCATCGGGAAACTTGAGCGCCCGCGACGTTAGCTTCGCCCTCCGTCACGCCCATCGAACGACGCCAGTCGATGAAACCGCGCACCGCGAGAATCAGGAACACCGCATAGAGGCCAGCCGTCACATAGAGATGCTTGAAAATGAACATTCCGACATACAGCACGTCTACACCGATCCACACCAGCCAGTTTTCGAGCTTCTTCCGCGTCATCATCCACTGGGCAACCAGGCTCGTGCTCGAGAGGAACGAATCCATGAATGGCAGGGCCGCATCCGTCGCGCCGCGCAATACGACGCCGAGTGTCGCCGAGCCGGCGATGGCGATGACGGTCAGGATGGCGCCAAGTCGTGGTCCAGTCCGGGTAACGTGAAGCTCGGTACGGTTGGCTCCGCCATAGAGCCATTCGTACCAGCCGTAGACAGACAGCACCGCGTAGATGACCTGCAGGCCCATGTCGGCATAGAGCTTCGCCTGGAAGAACACAACCGCGTAGACCACCACGTTGACGATCGCCGTCGGCCAGCTCCAGATGTTCTGCCGGACACTGAGGTAGACGCTAAGAGCGCCGAGGACGGCCGCGAAGATCTCGATGCGGTTCGCCACTACCAACGTCCATACGTCCGCAAGAGATATCACGATTGACAGGGGACACTGGGGATGAACGCGCATGACGCTGGCCTTCAAGATACGGGCGGCGCACATTCAGCGGGCAGATCGGAACGTTTTCACTCAGGCAAGCATTGATCGGGCACACCTTGACGGAGCACCACGATGCCGGAGAAGAAGATCATCGCAGTAGTTGGAGCGACGGGCGCGCAGGGCGGCGGGCTGGTACGCTCCATTCTCGACGACCCGAATGGCGACTTTGCGGTGCGCGCGATCACGCGCGATGCGAGCTCCGATAAGGCGAAGGCGCTCGCGGTGGCCGGCGCAGAAGTTGTCGAAGCCAACGTGGACGATATCGACAGCCTGACGAAAGCATTTCAGGGAGCCTACGGCGCGTACTGCGTCACCTTCTTCTGGGATCACTACTCGCCCGAAAAAGAGAACGCGGAAGCATCAAACATGGCGCAGGCCGCAAAGGCCGCAGGGCTGCAACACGTCATCTGGTCCACGCTCGAGGATGTGCGTACGTACGTGCCGCTGGACGACGACCGCATGCCCACGCTGCAGGGCAAATACAAGGTCCCGCATTTTGACGGCAAGGGCGGAGCAGATCACTTCTTCACCGACCTCAACGTCCCAACGACGTTTCTCTATGCGTCGTTCTATTGGGACAACATGATCTACTTCGGCTCTGGGCCGAAACCCGGTCCCGATGGACAGCTTGCGCTGACGTTCCCCATTGGCGACGCAAAGATGGCAGGCGTTGGCGGCGAGGACATCGGCAAGGTGGCGTATGGGATCTTCAAGAAGGGCGCGAGCCTGGTCGGCCAAAAGATCGGCGTAGCGGGCGAGCACCTGACGGGAGCAGAGATGGCCGCAGCCGTGTCGAAGGCGATCGGGAAGCCGGTGCGCTTCAACAGCGTGACGCCAGAGGTCTATCGCGGCTTCGGATTTCCCGGTGCCGACGATCTCGGCAACATGTTCCAGTTCTATCACGACTTCGAATCCGTGTGCAACTCGATGCGCGATGTCGAACGCGCGCGGTCGCTGGCGCCAGGCATCCAGTCCTTCGACCAGTGGCTCGCCCAGCACGCGCAGCAACTCCCGCTCGAATAGCACGACAACGGCACATCGTGATTCACGTACCCCATTCCCGATGACAACACGCGCGGACATCGTTATTTGCGGCGCCGGCATCGCTGGTGTCGCTGCGGCGTATCACCTCGCCGTCCGCCATGGAATGCATGACGTCGTCATCGTCGATGATCGCGACCCGCTTACACTGACGAGCGAGAAGGGCACGCAAGGCTACCGCAATTGGTGGCCAGGACCCGACGACACAATGTTGCGTTTTGTTACGCGCAGCATCGACTTGCTTGAAGAATTGGCCGACGAAACGAACAACCTGTTTCGCTTGAATCGGCGCGGTTACCTGTTCGTCACCGCCGAAGACGTGGGCGTCGAGCGGCTGCGTGCGGCGGCGCGTCAGGTATCTGACTTCGGCATGGGTGCGGTACGAGAGCATCCTGGCGCGACGCCGTACCTGCCCGCCCCCGCCGAGGGCTTTCACGATCAGCCAATTGGCGCCGACCTCCTCCTCGGCGACGAGGCGTCGCACGCCTTTCCATTTCTCTCCCGCACGACGAAGGCGGCGTTGCACGTACGACGCGCTGGATGGATGAACGCACTCGCGCTTGGCGCATGGATGCTCAAGCAATCAGCGGCCGTCGGCGTCACCTTCGTTCGCGATCGAGTGTCGGCGATCGACACAACGGGAGGACGCGTTTCGCGCGTGCGTCTCGCGTCTGGCGCATCGATCGACACGAATCGAGTAGTACTCGCGACAGGACCAATGCTTCCGGAGACAGGACGCATGCTCGGACTCGAGCTACCGCTCTTTCACGAGCTGCACGCGAAGGTCACGTTTCGCGACACGCACGGCGTCGTCCCGCGCTCAGCGCCATTCACGATCTGGATCGACCCAATGCAACTCGCCTTCACACCGGGCGAGCATAGCGCCTTAGGCGACGATCACACAGCTCGACATCTCCTCGACACGTTCCCTGGCGGCGTGCATGTACGCCCCGTGGATGGCATACATGGAAGCGAGTTGTTCTTCATCTGGACGTATCACACGGAGCGATGCGCACCGTCGTGGCCGCCAACGTATGATCGGCACTACGGAGAGGCGTGTCTTCGCGGACTCACGGCAATGGTCCCGGGAATGTCGTCATACCTGAATCGTGCCGAGCGCGGATTCGTCGACGGCGGCTACTATTGCAAGACGACGGACAATCGTCCGCTCATCGGCCCACTTCCAGTAGAAGGCGCGTACGTGATCGGAGCGCTTTCTGGCACAGGGATCATGACGTCACAGTCGGCCGCAGATCTGCTCGCGGCGCATCTTACGCATGGCCCGCTTCCGGACTATGCGAGCGCATTCCTGCCGTCGCGCTACGATGATCCTGCATATGTGGAGCAGGCATTTCGCTGGGGCGCGTTGACGGGTCAGCTTTAGCGCGCCATTTGTCGTCCTGAGCGCAGCGAAGGACCTGCACATGAAAGTCTGCAACGGCAGGTACAGGTCCTTCGCTGCGCCCAGGACGACAAATAGGGGCGGAGTCTGTCGCGCGCCCTTGCCCATCGCGCGCCGCCGCGCATAGGCTATGTGCACACCATCGCCGTGAGACATCGATAATGAAGCGCACGCTTGTCGCAGTGACCGCTACCGTGCTTGGCCTGAACAGCGCATTAGCGCAGGACCCGGCCACTCTCGCCAAAATCCGCGACGAGGGAATGAATCGTTCGCACGTCCTCGAGTTGTTCAACCACCTCACGAACGTCATTGGACCGCGACTCACTGGCAGCCCCGCATTCAAGCAATCCATCGACTGGTCGGCGGCAACGCTCAAAGGGTACGGCCTCGCCAGCGTGCACACAGAAGCGTGGCCTTACGGCAAGGGATGGACGCTCGAGAAACTCACGCTCGAGATGA
>JBDTXZ010000144.1:0-7228 GCA_040005935.1 bacterium
TCTGTCGTTTGGGACGTACTCGGCAGCGAGGAGGTCGAGGGAGGCGCGGAGATTGTGGATCGCGTCGCCCAGAATCAGCGACAAGCCAAGCGGCGCCCGACTGGCAATAAGCACCGTCCACGTTCTCGAGCGGGCGTATTGTTGCACAACGATACGGACTGGCTGAGTCTGACGAAACTTCTCGACCTCCGTCTCCAGCGCATCGATGTGGACCGTCGCCCGTTTGATTTTCTGCCGTGCACCCCGAAAAGTCATCTTCTCCATCAGGGATGCTCCGGTTTAGTCCTGACTGGCCTCGTTTAATGTCGCGAAATAGGAGATGCGAGGATACAACGCGCGCGCCTCCGCCTCGCTGATCTGCGGGTAGTGGGCGAATAAGCGGCGCGGCACGACGCAGCTCCAGTTCTGCAGCATAACCCTCGTGACGTAATTCACCATCCCTGGATCGCGATGGCGTGACGTTCACCGTTTAAACCAGTTCGATCGTTCCTGCGCTCTGGAGCCAAGACTCGCGAACCGCGAGCGTGGATGCCAGCGAAAAGGATTCGCGTCGATCCGCCAAATCCGCGTAAATCCGCGTTGAATCAGTTCAAAACGCCCTACCAATCCCACCAACGCCCTACAACCAAAACTACTTACCGACAATCCTCCCAAGCCGAGCCTTCACGCGCGTGCTGAAGTCCTTCACCTTCAGCTTCGTCTGGTACATGCCCGCATATCCGTCCTCGATCATGCCGTGCACCTTCGGCGCCTGGTAACCCGCAATGAAATTCGTCTTGCGGCCGAAACCAAGAATCCGTTGATCCTCCTCGGACAAATTGCCGAGGAACGCGGCATTCAGGATTAACGGGTGGTAGCGGTAGTGCTGGATGCTCTCCTGCTGAAGCCGAACTTCCGGATGGTGATAGTTGTAAAAGCACGCGCGCCGTTCCTCGAGCATCGGTACACTCTGCCGATGTATGCCCGATGTGTCGAACAGGAATACCGTTCCAGCTGGCGCGCGAAGCTCCGAAATCTGTGATCGGGGAACGTTCGCGACCTCGCTGTTCTTCACGCTCCGCGGATGCTCCTTGCGGTGGCTTCCCTTGATGTACTCGAAGTGCCCGCTCGTCACGTCCGTAAGGTAGATCGCAAGTTTCACTTCCCGGTGAATTTCACTCGCGGCTGCCTGATCGTACCACGCATCCCCATGCCAGCCATGGAAGTCGCGGCGGGTGGGCAGGGACTTCCAACCCTTCGCCTCCGTAAGCTCGTATCCGTCGCCGAGGTAGCGGTTCAGGATCAGTTTGATCGTCGGGTTGAGGGCGATGTCGACAAAACCCTGGTCAATACTCAGGACGTCCTCGACCATGTGGCGGAACAACTCCGTCCGCACATAGCCGTCAACATTGTTCCAGCGCAGGCGCGCGAGCCGCGACGCGAAAGCCTGTTGCATCGATGCCAGTTGCTCCGGTGCAATCGCATTCGGGACGACGCAGATGCCTGTCTCGTTCAGCGCGTCGAACAGCCTGTCCGCGCGATCCGTCAGCGCATCAGAAATTGTAGACGTCGACATATTCCGGGATCCTCCGTTCAATCGAGAACTTCTCCACAGCGTCGCTGCGGGCTCGGGCGCTGAGCGCAGCCAGGAGCTCGGGTTCGAGCACCAGCCGCTGGATGTGCAGTGCGAGCGCGCGATGATCGCCCGCCGGGAACAACAGTCCATTTCGCTTGTCCGCGATGAATTCCGGTATGCCGCCAATACTGCTGGCGACCACCGGTAATCCCGACGCAAGCGCTTCCAGATTCACCAACCCAGTCGCTTCACCCCAAATCGACGGGCACACGAACACGTCAGCCGCTTGCATGTACGGTTCGACGTTTCGTTGATTTCCGAAGAAACGCACGCGCAGCGCAAGATCGAGTTCATCGGCGAGCATCGCGAGGCGTTCGCGATCTTCCCCATCGCCCACGATCCACAGCTCGACACTCTCCGGCAACTCGGTCAGTGACCTGATCGCGACATCGCCACCCTTTTGGCGAATCAGCTGCGCCACCAGCAGCAGGACGAATTTATCGTCGCCGCCGAATCGCGTGCGCAGTTGCTGCCGTGTGTCGGCGCGCGGCGCAAACCGGTCCGTGTTGATGAAGTAGGTGCATCGCGACACGTTCGACCACGAGCCCTGGTGCTCGAGGCACCGCACAACGAAGTCACTCACGCAGAGCACCTTCTTGTATCGCTTGAACAACAGCTGCTTCAGCAGGCGCTTGCCGCGGTGCGGTGCGGGCGCGAGCGGAACGGTCCGCGACGTATGATCCGTGCGCACATGGACGACACTCGGCGCCAGCACGGATAGCGCCCACACGTACAGGTTGATGGGACTATAGAAATTCCAGTGGACCGTCGTGATCTGATTGTCACGAATGAGCGCCAGCAACCGAAACACGGAGGACATCGAGTACTCGTGCAGGCTCATGCCTTCGACAGCCAGGCCGGATTTGGTGTAGTGCTCGATGACCTGTGGGGCGGGCGTACCGCCGAACACGGGAAGAAAGAGCCCGCCGCGGTTCCGGAACGCGCGCGCCAGCTCGAAGATCTGCTCCTCCATTGAGCCAAACTTGTCCGACGGCGCCAAATCGGTGAGATAGAGCACACGTGCATGCACACCGGTGACGGCGACCGCGTGATACTTCGGCACAGGCGGGCCGGCGATGCTGCCCCCGACCAAGTTTGGTAGACCCATGTTCCCGGAAAAATGACAGCTCGGCGTCGAGAGCGCGGGTTCTCCACATCGCCCGTCGCTACGGCATAATGTGGGACAATTGACGAGCGTGCAAGCAATTCGTGGCGTCGCACGCCAAGAGTTACGCACGTTGCCAACTTCCCGTCAGGCGTGGTAGGCGCTTGGTGCCAAAGTCGCGCAGAGGACACCTTCTGCTGTTCCTGCAATAGATTGTCGCCTCCTTCCCGCTGCGCCGCCTGGGTACGCCCGACCCACTTTGATGACCAAGAATGTCGAGGAACCCGAACGCAGGACCGTAGCCTGGGTCGGCCCCTTCGTTGTGTTTCTGGTGTGGCATGCGGTGGACAAATATCTGCCCATCGCGAATCCGGGAAAGGAGCTGCTGCGCGATACGGTGCTCCTCGCGTCGATCGTACTCTGCTCCCGCCGTTTGTTGCCCACGCGCGCGCCGCATTGGGCAATGAGCATCGTGGTTGGTCTCGGCGTGTTCGCGCTGTGGATCATGCCGGATGCCCTTATTACCGGGTGGCGCGACCATCCCATCTTTCAGAACCCGATTACAGGTCGAGTCACGACGTCCATCGAGCCCGGCGAGTTCACGCCGCTGATGCTCGCGCTGCGGACGATGCGCGCGTCTCTCCTCGTTCCCGTGCTCGAAGAACTGTTCTGGCGTGGTTGGCTCCCGCGCTGGATTCAGGACATCAATTTCGCGAACATTCCGATCGGCAAATACACCCCGCTTGTTTTTTGGGCCACCGCACTGTTGTTCGCGGCGGAGCACGGACCATTCTGGGAAGTCGGAATGTTGTGCGGCCTCATTTACAACTACTGGATGATTCGGACGCGGTCGCTGGGTGACCTGATCCTCACCCACGCCGTGACGAACCTGGCGCTTTCACTGTACGTCATCGGGACGGCACGATGGATGTATTGGATGTAGGACGAAGCGCATGAACGTGGCGACGCTTATTCTGCCCGGCCTCTTCAATTCGGGCCCCGAACATTGGCAGACGCTGTGGGAGCGCACGGACGCGTCGTGTCGCCGCGTGGAGCAACAGGATTGGGAAGCGCCAGCCTGCGCGGATTGGGTGACGACGCTCGACCGCGCTGTCGCCAGCCTCGAGACGAAGGCGGTGCTCGTCGGGCATAGTTCGGCGTGCGCACTCGTGTCGCACTGGGCGAGAGTGGCGACACCTGGGCAACACTCGAAGATTCTCGGCGCGCTGCTCGTTGCGCCCTCCGATCCTGACGGCCCTCGGTATCCGATTGGCCCCACGGGCTTTTCGCCGATGCCACTTGAGCGGCTACCCTTCGCGAGCATCGTGGTGACGAGTGACGACGACGAGTACGTCGCGGAACAACAAGCGCGGCGGTATGCGTCGGCTTGGGGCAGCGGGATTGTAGTCGTCGCAGGGGCAGGGCACATCAACAGCGCGAGCGGGCTGGGCGCATGGCCGCAAGGCTACGCGCTGCTCGAGCAACTTCGTTCCATGGCTGCAAGCGACTAATGGGCCGGCGCACGGCACGCGGGCTGAGTTGGGACACCGTTTGCGCGCTTGGGGAGGCATTCCCGGGCACAGAACGCTCGACGTCCTACGGCACGCCGGCGCTCAAGGTCAAGGGCAAGCTGTTGGCGCGACTCAAGGAGGACGGCGAGTCCATGGTGCTCCGGATGTCATTCGTCGTGCGCGACCACCTCATGATGACGGAGCCCGCGACGTTCTACATCACTGATCACTATCGCGACTATCCATCTGTCCTGGTCAGGCTCGAAAAGGCGGACCACGCGGTGATTGGGCAACTCCTCGAAGATGCATGGCGCGACGCAGCTCCAAAAACGCTCGTCAAGTCGTTCGACGATTCGGCGCGAAAAGAGCGCTGACGTCTCGCGGCGGCTGACCGCGCACTATCATTCGGAACGCCGCATTACCGCGACGAGCGCCATTCAGCACGTTGACAGCTCACGGAGAAAGAACCCGCCAGTGGCAAAAAAACCCAATTACGACTTCGAGAAGCGCAAGAAGGAACTCGACCGGAAAAAAAAGAAGGACGACAAGCGCGCGGAGCGGTTGCTCCGTAGGCAGGAGGGCGCGAGCGATGAGCCAGAGGATGTGGATGCGCCCGCACCCAGTGAGGGTGAAGTGGCCGGCTAAGTACGGCAGCTCAGCGATTTCTCAGTGCGCGTGTGAGCATGCGGTCGAGTCCCGACGCGAAGGCCTGTTTGTCGCGGGCGCTGTAGGCCTTCGGTCCCCCCGTCTCCACGCCACCTGACCGAAGGTCAGCCATGAAATCACGGACGGAGAGTCGCTCTCCCACGTTCTCTCGCGTGAATTCCTCCCCGCGATGATCGAGCACTGCGACTCCCTTCGCGACGAGCGCGGCAGCCAGCGGAACGTCCGCCGTAATCGCCACGTCACCGGGCTGGGCTGCGGCCTCGATGTGTCGATCCGCCACGTCTGGTCCGCCATCCACTCGCACGCTACTTATGAAGGTGTGGCCGAGTGGAATTTGGACGCGCTGGTTGGCCACGAGAATGGTGGGCAACTGAAGTCGTTCCGCCGCCCGGAAAACAATCTCCTTCACGTCGCGTGGAGCAGCGTCGGCATCGATCCAGAGGTTCATGCCCGGAAGATAGCCGACGCCAGACAGATGGAGGGCTGAGACCATGGGCGCTCGTGCAACGGCGCACCGCATCGAAATCATCGAGGAACCCCTCGCGACGCTCGCGCATTACAGTGACGTGCGCACCGCGTTCGAGGTGTCGTCCGTGTTCGACATCTCACAAGGCGACGGGTTCGTGTTGAGCGAGCGAGCCGTCGCTCCACGGCACATCAAGGACTACGACGCGGTCGAAAGCGAGCGGCCCGCAAACTGGACGTCGAGATTCGACCTGACAAATTGGGGCGTGCTCTCGGCGTACGTGAACGGGCAACGGGTTGGCGGTGCTGCGCTGGCGTTCGACTCGATTGGTCCCGAGCTGCTCGAGGGACGAGAGGACACGGCGGTCCTGTGGGACATTCGCGTCGGACCCGAAGCGCGTGGGCGGGGGATCGGCGCCACACTCTTTCGCGCTGCGGAGGATTGGGCGCGCGCGCGAGGATGCGCAGCGATGGAGATCGAGACGCAGAACAACAACGTGCCGGCCTGCAAGTTTTACGCGAAACAGGGATGCACACTCAGCTCGATCAATCCGGACGCGTATCCCGACTTCCCCGACGAAGTGCAGATGATCTGGCGCAAGCGGCTCGTCAAATAGATTACTCCCGGATGCCGAGCAGTTCGCCTGGCCATTGCATCGCTTCGCGGAGACGGCCACGAAGCTCACTTGCCCTCTCAACCTGCTCCGCACCCATGATCGATGATTTCGTTGGTGAGTACAAACGCTATCGGATCCTTGGCGAACGCGCCCTCGATCAGTTGTCCGACGCGGCGCTCAACGACGTGCCTGCCGACGACGCGAATTCCGCGGCGATGATCGTGTATCACGTCAGCGGAAACTTGACGTCGCGCTTCACGGACTTTCTTACGGCGGATGGAGAAAAGCCCTGGCGCATCCGCGATCAGGAGTTCGAGAATCGCTCCGCGTCACGTGATGAGATCAGCCAGGTGTGGAAGACCGGTTGGAGTGTGCTCGAGGGACAACTCGCCCAGCTTGCAGATGTTGACCTCGCGCGCACGGTGACGATCCGCAACCAGCCGCTGTCGGTGCACGCGGCGCTGTGCCGGTCGCTCTCGCACGTTGCGTATCACGTGGGCCAGATCGTGCTGCTGGCCCGCACGTCGGCCGGGGCGCAGTGGAACTCGCTCAGCATTCCGCGAGGGCAGTCGAACGCGTATAACGCGAATCCGACGGGCGAGAAGGCGCCGCGCTGAACGCTGCGCGAAGCGAAGTAACCTGCGCCGATTACCTGACACGGTTCACGGTTGATTTTCCGGAATCAGCCGCTCGACGATCACCACGTCGAGCCACACGCCGTCGAGTTGCGCGTGACGCTCGTACACGCCCACTTCGCGAAAGCCTGCGCGCCTGCACATCGCGCGACTCGGCTCATTGAATAGAAAAGCGCGCGAAACAAGTTTCCAATAGCCGAGCCGCCGCGCCTCTGCGATCAACGCGGTCATAAGCAGCTTGCCTGCGCCGAGACCATGATGATCGTCGTGCACATACACCGAGCATTCGGCAATGCCGCGATAACACGCCCGCGCGGAATGCTCCGATAGCGAGGCCCATCCAATGATGTCCGCACCTCGCTCGGCAACCAGGATCGGATATCGATCGGACTGCGCCTCGATCACTCGCAGTCGATCTTCCGCAGTCCGCGGTTCGGTCTCGAATGTTGCCGAGCGCGCCGCGATGCCCTGGTTGTAGATCACGGCGATGGTGCTGGCGTCGGATGGGACAGCGCGACGGATGATCATGCGAGAATCCTCGATTCAATTGTCAGGGAATTGTAAAGCTCCCAACCCTCTCGCGTATCCGGCTGTCGAAGCTAGCGACTTCACCC
>JBDTXZ010000145.1:0-7218 GCA_040005935.1 bacterium
TGATCGCCATCTCCATCGGCAACGGCAGCGGCGACGCGCAGGGCAGCCAGCGCGGCCTCGAGTATGACACCATGTCTGGTCTTTACGCCGAGTTCGTCGAACGCGAGGTGCTGCCACTCGTGGAGCAGCAGTACAACGTGAAGCTCACGAAGGACCCCGAGGGTCGAGCGACGATGGGCGGAAGTTCTGGAGGCTCCGCGGCGTTCATTATGGCGTGGTATCACACAGAGCTGTACCACCGCGTGCTGGCGTATTCGATCACGGCGGTGAATCAACAGTGGCCGTCGAACGCCGAGACGCCGCATGGCGCCTGGGAATTTCACGAACGCATCATTCCGAATAGTCCGGCCAAGCCAATCAGGATCTGGATGGGCGTTGGCGACCGAGACTTGTTCAATCCGAACGTGATGCGCGACGGCATGCACGATTGGGTCGTCGCAAGCGAACGCATGGCCACGGTGCTCGCCAGCAAGGGCTATCACTACCAATTCGTGTTTGCGCGCAACGCGGGGCACACCGATCGCACCGTCAAGCAACAAACGCTGCCCGCGGCACTCGAGTGGCTCTGGAAGGGCTATCCCATCGATGGAGCGACGAGGGCGCCATAGCCGTCTCCGAAGCCATTTGTCGATTCCGCATCGCGTCGTTCGACGTCCATTGGAGGGCGCCGGCATAGCCGGACGCCACAGACGCCATCGATACCTTAACGAGCTGCGGAGTCATCACATGCGTTTCATGCTCATCCGTAAGTCCGACGCGGACACCGAAGCGGGGGTCATCCCTGCGGAGGAGTTCTTTGTCGAGATGCAACGATACAGTGAAGAGATGGCCAGGGCCGGCGTGTTTGTGCAGGGCGAAGGCCTCATGGCAAGCGCCAAAGGGGCACGCGTGAGGCTTCGTCGCGGCAAGCCGACGGTGACTGACGGGCCATTTACAGAAACCAAGGAGCTCATCGCGGGATTCACGATGATCAACGTGGCATCACGCGACGAAGCGATCGCGTGGGCGCTGAAATGGCCAGCCATCGACAGGGAGGCGGACGTCGAAATTCGTCAACTGTTCGACCCCGAGGATTTCGGGGACAACTTCACGCCAGAGTTGCGCGAACAGGGGGCGCGCCTGCGTGAGCAGGCAGCGGCGAAGCGCTAATGGTCGATGCGACGAAGAAGGTCGAGAAGGTGCAGTCGCGCGACGGCACCTGGATCGCCTATGAGCGCATCGGGAGCGGTCCGGCGGTGATTCTCGTTGACGGCGCGCTGTGCCGCCGGGACTTCGGGCCCGCTCGACCGCTCGCCAAGCTCCTGAGCGATCGCTACACCGTATTCATCTATGATCGACGAGGGCGCGGTGAGAGCGGGAATTCCCTGCCGTACAACGTGGCGCGCGAGGTCGAGGACATCGCTGCGCTTGTCTTCGAAGCGGGCGGATCGGTGTTTCTGTATGGCATTTCATCAGGCGCTGCGTTGGCTCTCGAGGCGGCGAATGCATTCCCCAACCTGGTGAAGAAGCTTGCGCTGTACGAAGCGCCGTTCATCGTCGACAATACGCGGCCGGCGATCGCGGCCGATTTTCTGGCCCGACTCGACAGCCTGGTCGCGGACGGAGAGCGCGGCGCGGCAGTAAAGTCGTTCATGCGATTCGTTGGCACGCCTGGGTTTGCCATCGTCATCATGCAGTTGCTGCCTGTGTGGAAGCAGCTCAAGGCAGTGGCGCACACACTGCCATATGACATCCAAACGGTTGCGCCCTTCCAACGCGGCGAGCACTTGCCAACAACGCGCTGGACGAATGCCAAGGTGCCAACGCTCGTGGCCGATGGCGGAAAGAGCCCGGCCTGGATACGCAATGCCATGAAGCAGTTGGCGAGCGTGTTGCCCATGGCAACGTATCGCACGCTCGAGGGGCAGACGCACATGCTCAAACCGGAGGTGATGACACCGGTGCTCGCAGACTTCTTCCGATAACGGGTTCGTCAGGGCGTCGCGGCGATGAGGACGACGTCCTGACCACCGGCCCGCGACCGATAGACCGACGCCCTTCGGGCGTGGTCAATCGGCCGATCAATTCGGGGTTAGCGAATGGCATGTCCCAGCAGTTCGCCATCTTGCGTTCCGAGCGTCCACATTCCGACGACTGAGGTCGCTGCGGTGGCTTCCTTCTGATACAGCACGAGCGTGAGCACGCCCGTGGTCGTCCGGCCCTGGAGCACGATGCCCGCGTCGAGAACGTCGACCATCATCGGGCGAACGGTGTCACTGCCGGGAAGGCGGAAGGACGCCTTCAGCACACCGGCGGAATCCGTCACTGTCACTTCCGCGGGCATGCCGACCTGACGGGCCGAGCTGAACTTGTAGACAGCGACGGTCCGAACCGTCGTATCGTTCTTCACAATTGGACGAACATGCTCGGCGACGACAGCCGTCTGGGCGACAACGGGGGCGGCGGCGGTTACAGCAAGAATGGCAGCCGTGGCAAGCGGCGAAACGAACGAAAGCATGGTACGCATGGGGGATCTCCTGTTGAGTGAACGAGCTCCAACAGAGTGAGGCCGAGGGGCCGCTTTCCGTTGTTGATCGAGAGATACCCAGGGTTGAGCGTTCAGTCCAAGACAACATTCGTCTCACTTGATACCTACGGGGTATCGGAGTCCGGAGTCCAACGCTGCAGCGGGCTCCTGCGTCGTTACTCTTCGAGTGCGCTTCCGCCGCACGACGCACAGTTCATTGAGGTTTGTAGTGACCGCTCATGCAGTCGGCCGGCCGTCACGCGAAACTGGACCAACACGCGCGACTCGCCTCCTGCCCGGCTTGGCATTCGCGATCATCGTCGGTCTGGCGTCGCTCGGCGTCGCGGGAATCGAGGAACGCGCCTTCGGGCATCCCGTTGTCGAAGGGCTCGTCGTTGCGATCCTCCTTGGGATGGTCGTGCGCACACTGTGGTCGATACCGGACTCGCTGGACGCTGGAGTGGGATTCGCCGCAAAGGAGGTCCTCGAATTCGCGGTATTTCTTCTCGGTGCATCCGTCGACTTGCCGCTGTTGCTGCGAGCAGGGCCATCGCTCGCCATTGGTATCGTGCTCCTGGTCGTGCTGGGCCTTACGCTCAGCTATGGGATTGGCCGAGCGATGGGTTTGCCACACACACTCTCGGTGCTGGTTGCCTGCGGAAACTCGATCTGCGGAAATTCTGCTATCGCGGCAGTCGCTCCGGTCATTCGCGCCGAGAAGGAGCATGTGGCATCCGCGATAGCATTTACGGCGATTCTCGGAGTGGCCGTGGTCGTTTGCCTTCCGCTCCTCATCACGCCATTGGGCCTGAGCCACTATCAGTATGGCGTGCTGGCGGGATTGACTGTCTATGCCGTACCCCAGGTGCTCGCCGCCGCCTTTCCTGTGAGCGTGCTCTCGGGCCAGGTTGGCACGCTGGTGAAGTTGGTTCGGGTCCTTATGCTTGGTCCCGTGGTTCTCTTTTTCGCGCTGTGGCATCGTCGCGACCCGGACACGCCGACCATTGGGACGACGCGGTTCGAGATCACGCGATTGGTGCCATGGTTCATCATCGGCTTCCTGATTCTCGCTGGGCTCCGCTCGATCGGCGTGATTCCGTCTTCGCTGGCTACGTCGGTGAAAACGCTCTCGATGTGGCTCACCGTTGCCTCGATGGCCGCGCTGGGACTCGGCGTGGATCTCAAGGCGATTCGGAGGGTTGGCCGGCCGGTGATCCTCACGGTGTCGGCGTCGCTCCTGGTGTTGGTGGTACTGAGCGTCACGCTCATTCGCGTGCTGGCAATTCAGTAGAATCGCGTCGTCCTGAGCGCAACAGCACGCGCAGTTCATTCCTCCATGCGCTCAGGACGACAGAATCGTCAGGGCGCGGGCAAGCGCCGCGCAACTGGTATACACAGATCGCAATCGAATACGCCGGTCGCAGGGTCGTAGCTCGTTCCCGGTCCGTAGTACTCGAAGAATGGGCGCGTGTCGAGCTCGAGGCCACTTGAAGGGATCCAGTCGCCCAACAGGCTCGCCCAGGCGGCGTTGATCTCATCCACGGTGCCTTCGAACCGGGTGACGGCACACCGCCCGCCCGGCATCGTTGTTTCGTGATACGTACCCGCGCCTTGCCAGCCTGGAGCGACTTCGACACACGCGTCGTACCGACACCTTTCGGCCGACGTAATGGATGGATCATCATGGCTGATTCCGTAGCGCGGACAACCGAGCAAGTCATTCGTGACCATCCACGGGTATACACTCTCTTGCCAGAATGTGGAGACAGGTTCCCCGTACGGGCCGACGTGACGAAGATAGACGACATGCGTTGCTGGCCGATCGATGAGCGTGACTTTCATGAGAGCCTCTCGCGTGGGAGTGAATGAGGCCTCATGATGCGGCGATCGCAGCGTCGCGTCCTGATCGTCCTTGCGCTTCGCCTGACGATTCTTGCGATGTGACGATCGCCATGCGGTCGGCGACGTATTGAAGCGGGCACGGAATGCGCGCGTGAACGCCTCTCCGGAATTGAATCCGACCGCAATCGCAATTCGAAGCACCGAGCTCGATGGTTGTGTCGCCAGCCGAAGCGCGCCGATTTCCAATCGGCGCCGGCGAACGTAGTCGGCAAGCGTCTCGCCCATCCACGCCGAGAAGAGCCGGTGGAAATGGAAAGCGGAAAAATGCGCGACGCCGCTGAGCGTCTCGAGATCAAGCGGCTGATCGAGATGACGATCGATGTGCTCCAGCACGCGATGCATTCGCCGCGCGTAGTCCGACCTGCTGTCCTGCACACTCATCGCGACAAGAGGAACGGGGAAAGTCGGGAGTATGCCGGACGGCTTGTCGATTTCGCCACCCCTCGTTCGTCGTGTGCATAGCGACCAGATTCTGCCAGACGAAATTGCTCCATTTTGAGCAAACCTGAAGGGAGACCATCAATGCGCTTCCTGCTGCTCATCAAGGCGAATAACGAAAACGAGCAGGCCACAGTTCCCGGCGCGGGGGCCAGAACCGAGATGGGGAAGTTCAACGAGGAGCTCGTCAGGGCCGGGGTTCTACTTGCAGCCGACGGACTTCAGCCGAGTTCCAAGGGTGCTCGCGTCACACTCTCCGACGACACGCGTACGGTCACCGACGGACCCTTTGCCGAGACCAAGGAACTCGTCGCGGGTTTCTGCATGATCCAGGTCAAGTCCAAGGAAGAAGCGGTCGAGTGGGCCAAGCGCTGCCCCAATCCTCGAGGCGCTGGTTTCGCGGAAATCGAGGTACGTCAGGTGTCCGACGCCGCTGATCCAGTCCCCTCACACTGAACATCAGCGAGGCACGACGATGCGATTCATGATCATTCGAAAGGCCGATGCGGAAACCGAGGCCGGCCTGATGCCGAGCGAGGAGCTAATCGCCGCCATGGGCAGGTATAATGAGGAAATGGTGAAGGCCGGCGTGCTGCTCGACGCATCGGGCCTCCAATCGAGTACGAAGGGTGCGCGCGTCAAGTTCTCTCACGGCAAGCCCACGGTGATCGATGGTCCGTTCACCGAAACGAAGGAGCTTGTGGCGGGCTACTCGATCATTCAAGTCGCGTCGAAAGATGAGGCAATCGAATGGGTCAAGCGCTGGCCGGTGGAAGACTCGCACGGAGCAGCCTACATCGAAATCCGCCAGCTTTTCGAGCTCGAGGATTTCGGGCCCAGCGCGGCCATCGACCGTATGATCGAGGTGGGGTTCTCGGACAAGAAGCAGGATCAATAGCAGTCGGCGGCGTCGTACATGCGATTAGCACACGACGGCGCCCTTGCATTCGAGGAGGACCGTGATGTGATTGGGTGCGGTGACGACTTCCGACGCACATCGCGCCATCGACGCAGTCTGGAGAATCGAGTCCGCGAAATTGATCGCTGGCCTCGCGCGCATCGTGCGCGACGTTGGCCTGGCCGAGGATCTCGCACAGGACGCCCTCCTCGCCGCGCTGGAGAAGTGGCCGGAGAGTGGCGTGCCGGACAACCCTGGTGCGTGGCTCATGGCGACCGCGAAGTATCGCGCAATCGATCACATCCGCCGGAACACGCTGTTCGAGCGCAAGCAGGGTCAGCTCGGCCACGAGATCGAGAGTCAACTCGAGCGCGCTGTGCCTGACCTCGACGCGGCAATCGACGATCACGTTGGCGACGACCTGCTGCGCCTCGTGTTCATCTCGTGCCACCCTGTCCTAACCACCGAAGCGCGGGTCGCCCTGACGCTACGGCTCCTCGGTGGCCTGACGACGGACGAGATTGCGCGTGCGTTCCTGGTTCCGGAGCCCACCGTTGCGCAGCGGATCGTGCGCGCGAAGCGGACGCTCTCGGACGCCAAGGTGCCGTTCGAGGTTCCACGCGGCGCAGAGTTCGAGGCGCGCCTCTCGTCGGTGTTACAGGTCCTGTATCTCGTGTTCAACGAGGGCTATTCAGCGACCGCTGGCGACGACTGGCTGCGACCAGCCCTTTGCGAGGACGCGTTGCGACTTGGTCGCATTCTCGTTGGTCTCGTTCCAAACGAGCCCGAGGTACATGGCCTCGTCGCGCTAATGGAGATTCAGGCATCTCGCTCGCGTGCGCGGGTTGGGCCATCAGGCGAACCTGTGCTGCTGCTCGAACAGGATCGCGCGCTGTGGGATCAGGTGCTTATTCGTCGTGGGTTCGCTGCGCTCGCACGCGCGGAGGAGCTCGGCGGCGCATCCGGGCCTTATGCGCTCCAGGCCGCGATTACCGCATGCCATGCTCGCGCGAGGTCCCCCGAAGACACGGACTGGAATCGCATTGCAGAGTTGTATGATGCACTCGCCGCGCTGACGCCGTCACCCATCGTCGAACTGAATCGCGCGGTCGCCGTTTCCATGGCGCTCGGCCCCGCAACCGGTTTAGAGCTCGTCAATGCACTGACGTCGGAGGCATCGCTGAGGCACTATCATTTGCTGCCGAGCGTGCGGGGTGACTTGTTGTTCAAGCTCGGGCGATTTGACGAGGCGCGCGTGGAGTTCGAACGCGCGGCGTCGTTGACGCGAAACGCGCGCGAGCAGAACCTGCTGCTCGCGCGCGTGGCGGCCTGTGAAGGACGTGAACGGTGAACAGTGACCTGCGAGCTTGGGCTTGAGCCTGTGCACGAGCGATCGTTGTCATCCTGAGCGAGCGAGGCGAGTCGGAGGACCTGCACCTTCGCCTATGACAACGGCACAATTCCGTCAGTCAAG
>JBDTXZ010000146.1:0-7202 GCA_040005935.1 bacterium
AGATGGGGAAGTCCTGGTTGAGCCCCATGCTCTCCGCGGATTGGCCCATGACCATGATGCCATTGTTCCTGATGGCCCACGAGAGTGGAGCTCCGGCACCGACAACCTGATTGCCAACGAAGCGGTACTCCGCGGCAACGAGATAGTACGAGAACGGTTGCTTGTAGAAGATGTGACCGAACTCACCGTTCCACGCGGTCCACTTGTCATACCGCACTTTCATCAGGCCATCTTCAACGCGGAACGTGTTGTTGAAATTGTCGTTGAGCTCGTGCTTGGCGAACTTGAGATCCCAGCCTGTTAGATCGTGTCCGTTGAACATCTGGACCCAGTCGGCTCGCGACGCGCTGCTTATGCTCGCGCGCGGTGCGGCGGTCGCGGATTGTCCAGCGCCGCCCGCGTTGCCTCCGCTGGCGCACGCCGTCGCCAGGACGAACAACGCCACGCAGCGTGCCGGCCAACCAACTGATGCAACATCTCTGCGCTGCCTCATCCGACAAGGCCGTGGAGATAGGTGTAGCTCGCCTCGACGCTGGCCAGTGAGCCGCCAGGGTAGGTCGCTGCCGAGTCGTGCTCGACGAAGAAATATTTCATCCCCGACTCGCGCGCGTGCGCAAAGAAGGCCTTGAAGTCGAGCGTTCCCTTGCCAACCGGCGCCATGCCCTTGTTGCCGCCCGTGATCAGGAGATCCTTCGTGTGCCACATCGCAAAGCGACCCGGATACTTCTTGAACCACACGAGCGGATCCTGGTCAGCGAACGCGGTCCAGTAGAGATCCATCTCGAAGTCAACGAGCGCGGGATCTGTTTCCCGCAGCAGCACATCGATTCCGGTTGGTCCGCCATCCACTTTCGCGAATTCCGCGTTGTGGTTGTGGTAGGCGAGGCGCAATCCTGCATTCTTGCACAGCGCGCCCCACTGGTTGAATTCCGCCGCGCCCTTCTTCCACGCGTCGATTCCACCATCGCGCGGAAAGTTGTACGACGGAATCGTGATGTACTCCTGCCCGATCACCTGCGCCGACCGGATCTGCGTCGCCGCATCCTGGCGCATCAACTGGGCGCCGATGTGCGCGCTCTTCGAGACCATCCTGAGCCGATCGAGGATCGCGCGCACCTGCTCAGGGGTGTGGTTGTAATAGCCGGCAAACTCCATGTTCGTGTAGCCGATCTGCGCGATCTTGCCGAGCGTCCCTTCGAAGTCTTTCTCGAGAAGGTCGCGCACGGTGTAGAGTTGGAGGCCAACCAGCGTTGCGGTTGACGGGTCACCACTGTGTGAGGACATACGCGAGCAAGCCGACAGCACACTGGTGCTAACGCCAACCGCGGCAAGCTGCTTGAGGAACGTACGCCGGTCCGACCCTTTCTTCTCGCCGTGCTCTTGCACAAAGCCTCCTGGTGTCTGACTTGGACCTCGTAAGACTTCCTCGCTATTACTTCTTTCCCTGGTTGTACGTCGCAAGCCTTTCAGTGTACTGGCTCTCCAACCGCATGATGCCAATCGCCAGCGCGAGACTCGGTGCCGACGCTGGGTCTGTCCACGCGGCATCAATGACAGGCGCAACTTTCTCGCGCACCGGCGCAGGCGTCCGCGGTGTGCGAATGCTCTGCAACAGCACAGCATACGCGAGAGTTCGCTGCGACGGCTGCGCCGTCTTCGACATGTTGATGAAGTAATCCAACTCACTTCCTCGGCGCCGATCACCCACGAAGCGACGCCAGGCGCCTTCGACCGGATCACCGCCAGACGGCGGTGCTGGTGACGCCGACGCGCCAGGGGCTGGGTTCAACCGTGCGAATACGTCAGCCGCAACATCGAGCGCCGCAGGGCCTGGCACCTGACTCATGCCAGCCAGCAGTGATCCACGAATCTTTGGATCGAGAGTCATGTCGAGCGCAGACGTCCGAGCCAAGGACAACGAGCCCGCACCCAGCGTGCTTTCACCGGCAAGCAACTGGGCCACTGCTCCGTGCATCGCCCCACCCTTCGCGTCGAGCTGCGTTGCCACAGCGAGCGTCCGCGCGTCGAGTTGCGCGCGCCCCACCATGGCCTCGATCAACTGCGTACGCAGCGGATCGGCGGACGTCGCCATCGCAGCGAGAAGCGGCTGTGCTCCACGCGGCAGCACCTGGTTGAGCGCCAAGTCTGTAGCGAGGTTCGTGAAGTCGTCGCCCTTCGCCGCCGTCAACGCTCCAATGAGCACGGCACGAATGCGCGGGCTCTCTTCCCATGGCGCTGGATCGAAATAGGGACCGAGATGTTGAGGCCTGGTCGTCCACCAATCACCGCGCCAGTAGCCCTCGCGATTGTACAAACGCGCCAGCGTGTGCAGCATTGCGGTGCGTGACGACGCATCGCTCGTCCGCCCCACGCGATCGATCAGCGCCGTGACGACGGCCGGTTCGTACATCAACGCCAGGGCGCGAAGTGCACCATCACGAACCGCCGGCGCACCATCGACGCCCTTCAATGCGGCATCGGTGGCATCGAGGCTCGCGAGCGCATTCTGCGCGAGATGCGCCAGACCTTGATCGCTGCTGCCCACAAGCGGCACGAGCGCGTCGGCCGCATCACGCGCGCCCATTCGCACCAGTCCGCGAATCGCCTGCACCTGCACCTGTGGATCTGCATCGCCGAGCGCCTTGACGAAGATCGCGGAGGTGACGCCACGGAGCTGATCCGTGCGGTCTGCAAGTGCCCTGAGCGCCGTCTCGCGCACGCGCGCATCCGTTGCAGTGGCGGCTTGTGTCAATGCGTCGTTCGCGTTGGCACCGATCATCTGCTTGAGCGTAAAGATCGCGGCGACGCGGGCGTCGACGCTGCGGTTCGCGTCCGCAATCGCCTGACGGAGGCTGCGCACCGTGGCGTCCGGTGCGCCTCTCCGGAGCAATTCTTGTTGCGCGTGCACGCGATGCACCGCGTTCGGAGATCCAAGCGCGGTGAGCAGTGCGCCGTCCGTCGCCGCAGACACCGGCGCTTCGCGAGACAGCGTGCCAGTCGTGGGGCGAACCTGCACGATATAGCCCACGGTATCGCTGTTGTACGTAAACTGGCCGCCGGCCAGGCTGCTGACATACAGATTCGAGCTGGCGTCGAGTGTGATGTCCGAAGGTCTCAGCACACTGATAAACTCATCCTGCTTGATATCGAAGATCGCGCCCTTCGGCGACAGCGTATGCCGATAGACTTTCTGCATCGTCCAGTCGCCCGTATACAGCGTGTTGTTGAACCCGTCGGGCCATGCAGGGTCCTGCAGCCAAAGACTGCCGACACCAGCGCCGGGGCCGTAGTCCGCGAGCGTGGGGAAGTGCTCCGTCTTGAAGTTCTGGTACTTGATCGGGTAGCCCATGTTGGCGCCCGGCGCCAGGTAATGCAGGCGCGTGTCCCAACCGTCGCCGTCGTTCGTATTGTCACGCGCATAAATGCGTCCGAATGGATCGATGGCAACGTCGTAGATATTGCGCGTTCCCACCGCGACGATCTCGAGATTGCTGCCGTCAGGACGCACGCGAACCACCGCGCCACCACGATGCTGAATCTGGCGGCCGTCGGTGCCCACGGCTCGTATGAAGCCGTAATCGCCAACGGCGACGTACAACCAACCGTCCGGCCCAAGCTGGACGTTATTCGTCGTGTGATCCGCACCGCGGAAGTCGAGATCGAAGCCAAGGCCCGTGACGATGTCCGTTGACTCGTCGGCGATGCCATCGCCATTCGTGTCGCGGTACGCGGTCAGCATTGGCGGATGCATGACATACACGGTCTTGCCGTCCGACACCACGCCGCGCGGGCTGTCCATCTCCGCAAACGTCGTATACTTGTCGGCGTGGCCGTCACCGTCCGTATCCACGAGCCGCATCACGCGCCCCACGCCCTTGATCGTGGACAGCGAGAGATTCGGATCCACACACACGAACACCGCGCCGTCTGGTGATTCGTTCACGCATGTGGGATACATCGCCACCGGCGGACCGGCGAACAACGACACCTTGAACCCCGGCGGCGCCTTGAACGTCGCCAGAAGCTTCTGCTCGGCGGTCGCCTCTGTGGGGACCGCTCCGCTTCTTGGAATAGCCAGCGGCCGCGCGGTGCTCGGCGCAGGGAACTGGGCGTTGGCGTTACGCACTCCGATGGAGAGTACCAGCACGGCGGCGACGAGCGCGTGGACGGCGCGCACACGCGCAGCGACCACGAGACGATGGTTCAATTCAGCGAATACCATTGGATCGCGATGAGGAGACGGAGTCCGAGCTCATAAATGGATAGCGTGTGCTATTTGCACGCCGCCGGGTTCGCCTTGATGTAATAGCGTTTGTAATTCGTCGCCCTGGAATCCATACATCCTTCCATGTTGAGAAGACGCACATTCTTGAAGTCCACATTGTGCCCCTCCGCTTGAAGCGCCATGAACCCCGAGCCCACCAGCTTCCGTCATGAAGCTGTGCAGAATCGAATCCCGTGACGACGCCGAACGCATGTTGCGGCTTGGTGTACGTCAGCACGGTGCCCCCATTGACGATGTGCTTGACGATCGAGTCGCCAAGCACGAAGGTCTCCGAGTGAACCCACTGGTCGCCGTCGTAGGTCTTTGAGGTCGAGTTGATGCAGTGGCGCGGGTCAAACTTGCCATTGAACGTCATCAACGGTTTACTCATCGGCTTCATACGTCCTCGGTGGTCATCACGTTGGCGCGATTTCTACTTCAGCGTGCTGAGATACTCGACCACATCGCGAATCTCTCTCCTGGACAGCACGCTTCCCATCAGCGGCATGGCAGAAGGCCCGTTCACCCGCTTCGCGATGTCCGTCTTCACGATGCGCTTTGGCGTGCCAACATCCACCACGATGTAGGCGTCCGTCTCTTCCTTCAACGTGCCAAACAGCTTCTGCCCATTCTTGAGCGTCACCTGAACTGGCCCAAAGCCCGGGGCGATGCGCGCACTCGGATCGATGAGGGCCTCCAGCAACTGCTCTCGCGTCAATCGCGATGCAACGCCGCGCAGCGGCGGTCCCACGCTTGCTCCTTCACCGGTGCCGAAATTGTGGCACTTCGTGCAGGGGGCCGTCGGGCTCGACACCGCGACACGCATGCCGCGACGCGCGTCACCTCCATGCAGCGCATCGGCGTACGCCACCACTAGTGCAGCGTTCGCGCGCGACTTCTCGAGCGAGTCCAGTCGCGCAATCAACGGCGCATGCTTCGTTGCACGCGCTGCTTCCGCAACATCCAGTTGGATGTCCGGCGCAATCGCGCCTTGCGCCAACTGGTCGACAAGACGCGTCAACATCTCGCGACCTGTCGCACCCTGCACGCGCCCCAACGACGCAAGCGCCGTCTGCTGCTCGGCAATCGACCCCTTTCCGCCAACGACTGATGCCAGCAAGGCAGTCGTCGTCGCTTCAGGAAGATTGAGCGGGGGAATCGCGCTGAGCGCCGCCGTGCGCACCGTAACCTCCTGATCCTGAAGCGCAGCACGCAATGCCTCCTCCGTGCGCGAGTCGCCCAGTGCCGCCAGCGCGCGGAGCGCCGCGATACGGACCGGTGCTGCCGGTGCCGAACGTGCCTTCGCGAAGATGAGCGTCGCCGCGCTCTGAAGACGAAGTCGGCCGACTGCATCGGCAAGCGCTACCTGCACGCCAGTGCTTCCGCTGTTGAATAGCGGCTCGACGATACTTGCCAACGCTGCACGCGCACTGGCTGAATCGCGCTGCACGGGACCGAGACTCGATCCGTCGACCCGATCGAGCACGGACGGCTTTGGCCACACACCGAGCACGGAGACAGCCTCGACGCGCATTTCATCGTCCGCTGTCGCACGAGCCGCAAACCGCGCGACTCTACGCGCGGCCTCATCCGTCCCAAGGCGAAGGTTCGCACTGATGACGCGACGCGTGAGCGGCTCAGTCGCGAAGGTGCTGTCCAGCAATGCCGCGAGCGCCGGCAGCGCGCCTTCGATTCCGCCGTCGTCGTTGATCGCGCGCGCAGCCTCGGTCACAACCAACTCGTCGCGATCCTTGAGAAAGCCTGCGATTCCGGCGTTGCGCATGCGCCGGAGTGTGACGACCGCCGCAAGACGCACACCCCTCGACGGATGATTCGTCAGTGCAACCACCGGCTCGGCCACACCGATCCGCGCGAGCGCCGTCACGCCAGCATGACGGAGGTAGACGTCCTCATCATTGTTCTCGGCAAGCATGGCGATGAGCGGCTCGATTGCCGGGCGATACTGAATGCGACCGAGCGCCTCGGCAGCGAAGAAGCGGGGACGCGGGACCGGGTCGGTGAGCAGCGGCATCAACTCGCTGGCCGCTGCGCCGTAACGCAAGTCGCCGATGAGCTTCGCTGCCTGCGCACGGATTTCCGGATCGCCGTCCCTGAGAAAACCGACGAGTGAGCTCGCATGCGTCATATCCTTCCGCGCGAGCTGACCGATTCCCCACAGCCCATGAATTCGCGCAAGCTGATCATGCGTTTGGCGCGCCGAGGCGAGGAGGTCACTCGAAGCGCCGCGCTCGACGAGTTCGAATTGCGCCTTCGTCCGTACCCGCATGTCGGCGTGGTGCAGGAGCGTGAGCAGATCGGCAGCTGGGCGTTCCTTGAAACTCGCGGCAATGAGCACGCGCGTCTCTCTGCGCAGTGTGGACGTGTCTGCACCGGGCACATCGATTTTCCAGACGCGACCGCGCTCCTTCGGGTCCCAGCCTTCAATCCAGTCTGCCGCGTACAGTGCGCCGTCGGGGCCGAACTTCACGCCGGTCGTTAGCAGGCCGCGCTCGACCGCCTTGTCTTCTGCAAGGCGGAAACCTGCGCCTTGAGGCGCGAGTGTAAAGCCTTGCACACTGGCCCGGGCAGGCGCACCGGTAAACACGGAGTTGAAGAAGTAGCCGCGCCATGCATCGTTGAGCGCCGTACCCGGGTTGTATGCGAAGCCTGACGGACCCGCGTGCCATGGCGCAATCGGCGGGGTGATGTAAGCGGCCTGGCCGGGAAAGCGCGTCTTGAAGAGGCTCTCATCCATCCAGACTTTGTACAAGTTGTTATCCGGATCCACGTACTTGCCAAACTGCCAATTGATCCGCCAGCCGCTCTCCATTCCATCCACGACATAGACCAGCCGCTCGACTTCCCCGGGGTGATCGCCGTCGTTGTCGGGGCTGATCAGGTTGCCGTACTCGTCGAACGCGAACTCCTGCGGATTGCG
>JBDTXZ010000147.1:0-7189 GCA_040005935.1 bacterium
ACAAGACGCTGCCCCGCGCCCCAGTTGTGATTGATCAGGTTGTCGAGATTCAGGATATCGAAGCGGAGGGACAGGGAGTTTCGCTTGCCTGCTGCCTGCGTGAAAATTTCCTGCGTGACGCCGAGATCACTCTTGAACTGCACTGGCAGGAAGATGGCGTTGCGGGCCGCGTACTCACCGCGGCGCGCGCTCAGGTACTTATCCTGCACGATGTACGCTTCCCACGCCGCCTGTTGCTCCGCGACGGTAAATGTCTTCGGGACGTTGTTGATCGTCGCCGTGTACTGCTGGAAGTTCATCTCGGATGTGTTCCGAGGAATGTAAAGCAGGTCGTTTGTCGCCCCGTCGCCGTTGGCATCAGCGCTGAAGGTGTAGCTCGCGTTGCCCTGCGTGCGCCCTTCCGTGAAGAGCGAGAGCGAGGTGGCGCCGAAGTGGAAGTATTCGCGGCGGTACGACAGCGCGAGGAACATGCGATGGGCCGCCGAGAATCCCGAGAACCCGACGCCCGGGTTGTTCGGGTCGTTCGCAATTGCATTGGCGTTCCAATTGGCTGACGCCGTGGAACCAGGATCGACCGAGTTCTTCGAGACACCGTAGGCGTACGCGGCCTTCGCGAAGAAGCCGTTGTCGAACTGCTTGAGCAACGAACCGGACAACGTGTACGAATGGCCCGTGTTCGCGTTGCTGATGACGTAGGCGGCGGTGATGCTCTTATTGATCTGATTGGTGCCGGCGGGCCAGCGCACACGCTGGTCGGCGCCGGTGTACTTGGTTGGCGCGGCGGGAAGGTTCGCCTGGATGTAGTACGCCCCGTTCAACTCGGACCCGTAGATCGCTTCACCCGTCGCGACGACATTCCACGGCAGCCGGCGGTCGACGGCAATATCGGTGCGCCAAATCTGCGTAAACTTGTAGTTGGGATCCGTGACGTCGAGTTCGTAGGACGACGCGGATGCACCGGTCACCGTCTTCGGCTTGTACGTATCCGGATTTGGATTGAATGGCCGCGCTGTGGTCGTCGTTTGCTGATCGAAGCCGGTAAGAATGCCGGTCTGTCCGATCTGGTTCGAGATCCAGACGTACGGCGGCGTTCCGGAGAACACGCCGGTACCACCGCGGACGATCGTCCGGCGGTCGCCCTGCACGTCCCAGTTGAAGCCAATTCGCGGCGAGAACAAGGGGTTCGCACTGGGCAGCTTGCCGGAGTTGTACTGCACCGACGCACCTGCCTGATCACGAAACGTCAGCGCATTTGCCGATGGATTGTTGAAGGCCGTGTTGCTGAACACCGGCACGTCGATGCGCACGCCAAGTGTGAACTTGAGATTCTCGTTGGCCCTCCACTCGTCCTGCGCGTAGGCACCGTACGTGAACACCTCGAGCGGCTGCAGCGGCTCGGTCTGTCCAGGGATGTTGTTGTAGCGGACCTGGAAGGTGCGAAGCGTGACCGGTGCCGTGGTCCGATTCGGATTGGCCAGGTAGCCGTTGGCGTCAGTGTAGAAATCGGCGAGTGAGTTGTACACGTACGCGCTTTGTTCGCCCGGGAAGAACACATTCTCCGAGTTGTATTTCTGCGCGGTGACCCCGAACGTGAAGTCGTGCTTGTCGGTGTACACGGAGAAGTTGTCCTGGAACTGGAGCGTCTTGTAGCGCAGCTGGTTGTTCGGTGTAAAGGGCTCGAAGCCGAACGAGACGTAGTTGGTTCCGTTGTTGAGAATGTCCACCAGTGGGAAGATCGATCCCTTGTAGCCGCGGCTTTCGTCGTTCTTCGTAATGCCCGCGATGACCTGGTTCGACATGTTCGTGCCGATCTGCGAATTCAGCTCGCCGATGTAGGAGCGGATGTTCTCGAGGATGCTGTAGCCGGAATTCTGGAAGCTCATCGAATTCGAATTGTCGCGCCGGTTGCCGAAACCCAGTGCCGTCGAGTTCGAGATCAACTGATCCGACTTGGAGTCGAGCTGGCTATAGCGAAAACTGAACTTGCTCCGCTCGTTGATGTTCCAGTCGAGCTTTCCGATGTAGCGTGTCGACGGGGTTTCCACGTTATAGCCAGCGTACGGCCCTGTCGCGTAGTTGAACTTCGTCTGCAGGAAGCTGCTGAGCTGATCGAGATCAGTGGACAGCACCCGCGTGGTGTTTCCCGTGATGGGCTGGCCACCGGTGTTCGCCGTGAAGCTCGTGGCAGGCTGCGTCAGCGCGTCGTTCTCGTAGTCGACGAAGAAAAACAGCTTGTTCCTGAGTATTGGCCCGCTGAAGTAGCCGCCGGGTTGCGTGAACTTGAAGGTGCCGGGATTGTATGGAAGTCCCGCCGTCTTGGTGCCGACGTAACTCTGGTTGCGCGTGGTATAGTAGAGCGAACCTGCGAATTCGTTTGTTCCGCTTTTTGTGACGGCGTTGATGCCCGCGCCTGTAAAGTTCCCCTGCCGAACGTCAAAGGGGGCGACGTTCACCTGCAGTTGCTCGATGGCGTCGATAGGGATTGGTGAAACACCCGTGCGCCCGCCAGGCTGGCCTGAAAGTCCGAAGGAGTTGTTGAAGAACGAACCATCGAGCGTGATGTTGTTGAGCCGGTTGTCCTGACCAGCGAACGACGACCCAGACGCCTGCGGTGTGAGCCGCGTAAAGTCGGTGATCGTGCGGCCAATGGTTGGGAACGCGGAGATCAGCTCCTTGGGAATCGTCGTCGACGCGCCGGTGACGGCCGAGCTGAGCGCCCCGCCCGTCGCCGTGACTTCCTGCCCACTGAGCGTGACGATTGCCTGTTTCATATCGAAGCGGAGATCGGTCGTCGAGCCGAGGGTGACCTCGATACCAGATTGCGAGTTCCTCTCGTACCCGATGGCGATGGCCGTGACGGTATACGGTCCGCCTACGCGCATCGCAGGCAAGAGGAACCGCCCGTCCGCTCGGCTCGATGCCTGATACGTCGTGCCAGAGGGCTGATGGACGGCGACGATGCGCGAGTTGGCCACAAGGCCCTTTTCGCTCCGCACCGTTCCGCCAATGGATCCGGTGGTTACGCCTTGCGCGGAGATGATGTCGACGGGACATGCCATCGCCAGTCCGAAAATCGCTGCCAAGGCTGTAAATACGTGCGCGTTCAACCAGCGTCTCATTGGGGTCTCTGAGTGGGAATTGTCGTAGGACGAGTCCGTTACGTAACGGCGAAGTCTAAGTCTTTTCGGCGAAGCTGGCCAATCACGTACGTCGCGGATCCGCAACGATTTCCCGCTTTGAGGCATCGCATCCTGCTCCAACCAGCTGCAGTCTTGACACATCAAGAAATTGTGATATGATACTTCGGTGACCACCGTAACCCTCGACGTCCCGCGCATCGCGCAACTGTGCAACGCCCTCGCCGACGAAGCCCGCGTCGAGATCATCGCGCGCCTGCTCGACGGCGAGAAGTGTGTATGCGACTTGAGCGACGCGCTCGAGACTGGACAGTCGCGGCTGTCCTATCATCTGAAGGTGCTCAAGGACGCGGGTCTGGTGACGGATCGCCGAGAGGGGCGCTGGTCGTATTACACGCTGGCGCGGGAGGCTTTTGTGGAGGCAGAAGAGTTGTTGGCGTCGCTGAGGCCACGCGCTTTGCAGGTGATCAAGTCGGGCTGCTGCTAATTCTTTTTTTTCACTGACCCATCAACTTTTCTTGCTGAGAGTGCGCGCAATGTCCGACATCACGCTCGTGGGATCGACCCGTACGCGGCCCGCATCCGATATTGGCGCGCTCCGCGAAACCGTGCAGGAACGCTATGGCAAGGCAGCGCGACAGGTAACTGAGGGACACTCGGCGGCTGGATGTTGTGGACCAGCCAATGAGTCGAGCGGCTGCTGCGGCGCGACGAGCGAGAGTTGGGATCCCATCACGGCCAATCTTTACGACGACGGGCAGGCCGACGGCATTCCCATGGAAGCATTGCTCGCGTCGCTTGGCTGCGGCAATCCGACCGCGCTGGCGGGTCTCAGTGAAGGCGAGATTGTACTCGACTTGGGGTCCGGCGGCGGCATTGACGTGCTGCTCTCCGCGAAGCGCGTGGGCCCGACGGGTAAGGCGTACGGGCTCGACATGACCGACGACATGCTCGACCTCGCAAACGAGAACAAGGCGCGAGCTGGCGCGACGAATGTCGAATTCCTTCGCGGGCATATCGAGAGCATTCCGCTCCCGCGCAATTCGGTGGACGTCATCATCTCGAACTGTGTGATCAACCTCTCGGGCGACAAACGTGCCGTGCTCGCAGAAGCGTTTCGTGTGCTCAAGCCGGGTGGCCGATTCGCTGTGAGCGACGTGATCGTTCGCGGCGAGTTGCCAGAGCCAGTGCGCAAGAGCATGGCACTGTGGACGGGCTGCGTTGCCGGCGCGCTTGGCGACGAGGAGTTCATGTCGCTGCTCAAGGAGGTCGGATTCGAGAATCCAGGCATTGAAGTCACGCGGTCATACACGCGCGCGGACGCCGAGGCGTTGCTTCAGGGAACGGGGCTCGATCTGGATCTTGCCGCCGACGTCGAGGGTCGCATCATCAGTGGCTTTGTGCGAGCCACGAAGCCTGGCGTGTCGGCAAAGGTGCGCGTTCCTCTTGCAACGGTGGCCGAAACGACGAGCGAAGCATCATCTGAAGGCGGCGCGTGCTGCGCGCCCGGTTGCTGCGACTAATTGTCATCATGAGCGAGCGTAGCGAATAGTGTCATCCTGAGCGAGCGTAGCGAGTCGAAGGGTCTGCACCATCATCGATAGGATCATCATCACCCAACAGGATACGAGCATGACCAGTTCAACTACCGACACTCCGACCTTACGCCTTGCCTCGCGCGACGACGAGCGTGCCGTCGAAGCGCTCCTCACCTCCGCGCGCCTGCCGCTCGACGGCGTGCATGACGCCCTTCCCTGTTTCATCGTCGCGGAATCTGCCGGCGAAATTGTCGGCGTCGCGGGTATCGAAGGCTGCGGCACCAGCGGCGAGCATGCGCTCCTGCGCTCCGTCGCTGTCGCACCAACGTGGCAGAAACGCGGACTCGGCCGAGCGCTCGTCACTCGTACGATTGCCGAGGCGGAATCACGAGGCACAAAGGCGCTCTATCTCCTGACGACGACGGCCGAGGGCTACTTCCCCACGTTCGGATTCGTGACGACGTCGCGAGACAACGTTCCCGATGACGTAAAGGCGACGTCGGAGTACTGCGGCGTGTGCCCGTCATCCGCAACGGTGATGGTCCGCCAATCGCCCGCATAGGACGCACACGGGAACCTGCTTCCATCGCACGCATGCGATACGTGTTGTTCAGCGACGTGCACGCCAATCGGCCTGCGCTCGAGGCGGTTCTTCTCGACGCGCAGAACAAGGTTGGCGTGACGGGCACCTACCACCTCGGCGATCTCGTGGGCTACGCGCCGTGGCCCGATGAGGTCGTCGCGATGATTCGCGATGCGGCAATTCCCGGCGTCGCTGGCAATTACGACTCGACGGTGGCGGCGCACTACAAACACTGCGGCTGTCGCTATGAGGATCCGCGACAGGAAGCATTGAGCCACGACAGCTTTGCGTGGACTCTCGCCAATACCTCCGATGAGGCGAAGCGCTTCCTGGGCAACCTGCCGTTTCGCATTGATATTCGGCCATTCGGCGGGCACTTGCCGGGGCCAACGATCCGGCTGGTACACGGCAATCACGCGCTCAACACTGTGTACGTCACCAAAGATCGCAGCGACGAGTTCCTGACGTCCATGGCCGCAAACATGGGATCACGCGTGGGCGACATTGTGTGCTTTGGACATACGCACAAGCCGTGGCATCGCGTTGTCGAAGGCATTCATTTCGTCAACACAGGCAGCGTTGGAAGGCCGAAAGACGGAGATCCTCGCGCCGGCTACGTCATCGTCGATGTCGCTGAACGCGAGGTCGACGTGGAGTTCGTGCGCATTCCGTACGATGTCGACGAAGCCGTACGTGGCATTCGCGCGAGCACACTGCCGGATGACTTTGCCGAGTACTTGCGCACGGGCGGTATGTTGAGCCCCTCGGCATAGTCGTCATCCCGGTGACCAGCTAGTGCATTACATCACTCAACGCTCCGAGGAACGCGATCACTGCCTTCCGTTCCGGCCGTGTTAAATGAAGAGAGTCCGCGCTGAGCGTTTGATTGTCGATGTGCGCGCCCGCGCCTCTGCCACCGCCCCCTTCGTAGAACCGCATGACGTCATCGAGCGTGCGAAAGCCGCCGTTGTGCATATACGGCGCAGTCTGGGCGACGTTGCGCAACGATGGCGTCTTGAACGCTCGGTAGTGCAGCGGCAGGTGATCGATGCGCGCGCGTCCGGAGTCCGCGTCGAGCACGGAAAAGCGCGCCGCCGAACGCGACGTGCCGATGACTTCCACGTCTGAGTTCATGTAGTGCGGCGGTATGTTGCCACTGAAGAGTGGCGCAAAGTGACACGTACCACACGCGGCCTTCCCCATGAATAGCGTAAAGCCTTGGCGCTCTTGTGCTGACATGGTGATCGTGTCGCCTCGCACGGCACGGTCGAAGCGTGAATCGAGCGCAACGAGTGAGCGCACGTACGCGGCAAGCGCCTGCCGCACTCGAATTGGCGTAATGGCGGACGACGCCTGTCCGCCAAACGCGTTGGCAAATAGCACATCGTAGCCAGCGCGCCCGCGGAGCGTCGCGACGGCTTTGTCGACAGAGCTTCCCATCTCCGCTGGACTCCTGAGCACCTCGAGCGCTTGATCCTCGAGTGTCACGCTTCGTTCATCCGCGAACTGCGTTGGCTGAAGCGCGGCATTGATGAGAGTTGGCGTGTTGCGGGTGACACGCGGGCCACTGCGCTCAATACTCGCTGCGGTCGCCATACCGTCCGCGAAGTCTTGTGCGGGCTGATGGCAAGAGGCGCAACTGCGCCTTCCATTTCCTGACAGAGCGGGGTCGACGAACAATCGCGCGCCAAGGCCCACGATGTCCCGAGAAGGTATCGGTGTTCCTGACGGCGCGTATGCGCGCGTGTCGAATGCGTTGGCAGCATAGACCCACGCGGCGTCTGCGCGCCACGCACGCGGTATGCGGACAGGCAGCACGTTCGCTGCGCGCCGGAGTGCGTCCACTGCGCGTGCCGCCGGCTCCGCGTACGCCGTGATGAACGCCAGCCTGTTGAACGTGGCAAAGTCGTCGTGTGCGACGAGGTACGCGG
>JBDTXZ010000148.1:0-7183 GCA_040005935.1 bacterium
GATCAACGGGATCGTGATCGGGCAGCCCAAGCAACAGCGACAGCACGCGAATGTGTACGTCGGTGAGATCGCCGACTTTTTCGCGGAGCATTGGCGATGAATGGCGCGCAAAGCGAGTGCGCCATTCCAGCATCACCAAGTCGAACGCCTTTTCCGCCGCGATGTTCTGACGGACGAGCTCCTCGATGCCGCGGGTGAGTTCGCGGTCGTCAAGAATGGAAAGCTGGACGTCGAAAATCGCGGCCTCTTCCAGTCCGGCACTTGCCTCGACGCGCGTGCGCAAATGGCGCAGACGCTCCTTGGCGCGCGACACGGCCTCATGCAAGCGCGCGATTTCGTCCTGCACATTTTCGTCAGGGATAATGCGGTGACGGACGTCCGGCACCTCCCACCGCAGAAGGTGAACGAACCCGACGACGATGCCCGGTGATGCCGGGATGCCCTGAATCCGTCGATCCACTAACGCTCCCCGAACTTGTTCAGGATGAGTGCAGCAAGTGCGTCGAGTGCTTCGTTGGCGTCGTTTCCGTCGGCGCGCAGCACGAGCGTCGCGCCGCATTCGGCGGCGAGCATCATCACACCCATGATGCTCTTGCCGTTCACTTCCATGCCATCGCGCACAAGAGTGACCTCGCTCTGAAACTTAGCCGACGTCTTTACAATCTCGGCGGCCGGCCGCGCGTGCAGGCCGTTCTTGTTGAGAATCTGGACGGAGCGTTCAACCATCACCGGGCCACCGAGACGAGGGCGAAGAGAGCGATCAGCACGAGGGCGGCTTTGTACCCTTCAACACGACCTTGCAAGCGAACGAGAACCACTGCTGCAAGCGCTGCCGCACCAAGGACGGTGCCGAGCAGCGCAACGTGATGCCCGAGCAGGCGCGCCGCCGTAAGAGGGACCGCGATCCCTGCAGTTGCAGCGGCGGCGCGAGCGAGATGCGTCGGCCCCTGGCGCAGCACGGGATTCCCTAAAGCGGAGGCCACACCGAGTCCGCGCGTCCACCCAACGTGCAACCCCCACACGCGAAGCGCGAGATGCCCGGCATTATACAACAGGAAAAACGTGGCGAGGACCGCGCCTGGACCAGCGCCGAGCCCGAAGCATAGCAACCCGAGAAGAGAGCAGAACGGCAACCATCCGGCCCACACCAACCGATCGCCGACGCTGCCGAGAGGTCCGCACAGCGCGGTGCGAAAACGTTCGATGTGACTTGCGGGAACGCCCGAGAGCTCGGCGCGCGCAAGCGCTCCAACGGCCACCGAGGTCATGTACGGGTGCGCATTGAAGTACGTGCTCTGTCGCGCCAGCGCCGCCTTGAATTCCGCTGAGTGCACTCCGCCTGGCAGCAGTCGAAGCGCGGGCTCGACGCAAAATCCGATACCGTTGCCGAGCAACGTCTCGTAATTCCACGAGCCCTGAATCGCGAGCGTGCGCGTAAAGATGTTTACCCACGTGAGGGCGGACACTCGTGGCGCAGCGCCTGGCAACGAGCTGATCGCGGGGGTCATCGCACGATGAGGACGAAGAGTCCAACCGTGAGTCCGGCCATGAAATACCATCTCGCGCCGCGCGCAGTATGAAAGATCGTCCACGCCGCCGCACCGGCCACTGCGGCAGCGACGCTCACCACAAAACCACGAGAGAGCGGCTCGCTGAGCGACCAAACGCCGAGGATTGCTTGCGCGACTGGAAAGAGCAGCGCGTATGCGATGACGGTCAGCACCGCAGCGCGCACAGCATCGGCGGTGAGCCCCGCGAGTTGCAATCCAATAACTGCGCCGCGAGATCCCGCGTCCAGTGCCGGACGCCGGCGTCGAGCCAGCCAGGCAATCCACACCCGCAGCTGGACGAGGGTCAACCCACCGACCCACGCTGTCGCCAACGCCGCCAGCACACCGATAGATAGTGCGCCACTGCTTTCTGCGTGCAGCGCGCCCGCGATTGCGCCACCGACGACGGCGGCCGAGCCCCACTCGGGGTACCGCGACGCACCAAACGGCAACGTGGCAAGCGCGATGAGTTCCAGTGTGACGCCGACGAAAATACCCATGGCCGGGTCGCCCACGAACGCGCCGGCGAGCGTTGCCGCCACGAGCGGCCGCGACACCATCATCTGCGGAAAGCAGACGACATCGAGCCCAAGTACGCCGCCCAGCAGAGCGAGAGGAAGTAATTCTCTCACGCGCCCTCCCTGGCAGCCAAGAGTTCAGCCAACGGCACGGCACGCGCAGCCGGAACGTCCTGCGCCGTGACGACGGCGCCAAGCGACGCGAGCGACGCCAAGGCGTCGTCCTCTTCCGGCGTAAGGAAGACATAGCGCAGGTGCTGAACGCGCCCAGCCCGATGATGAATGCCGCCCACGTTCACGTCGCGCACTCCGCCGTGCTCCACGAGCGCGCGCATCGTCGCGATGTCGCCGGTGAGGAGAATGCCGGGACGCGCCTCCGTCCTATAACCGTCGAGGAGCGGCGCGGCATCCGCTGCAGAGTGGAATCGCACTTCCATTTCAGGCGGTACACCCATCCGGTAGAGATCCTGCTCCCAATCGCTGGACGCCACCGCGCCATCGACGAGCACGATGAACTTGACGTCGAGTGGCTGACCCCAGCCAACGACCACTTGGCCATGAATCAGCCGGTCGTCTATTCGGTTCAGCACGAGCGTCACGCGGGCGATCCCGAATGCACCGTTATGGAGGCGCGACCGCGTTCGGCGGCACTCGCGGCTGCCTCCGCCGCGTTCGGGTTCGTCGACAACGCGAAATCCAGCAGCATCGGCAAGTTCGATCCGGCAACGAGCACGCCATCTCCCATTTCACGGAGCACACGCCGCGCAGCCATCGTGCAACTGCCGGCATGCAAGTCTGTAAAGATGACGCGCGCGCCGCTTTCGACCATCGCGTTCTGGAGAATCTTCTGGATGTCGTCGCCGCACAGGTCGCGCGCCTGAATCGGGACGAACACCGCCCCGCGCCCTGTGATCAGCTCGACCGCGGAGAGCAGGCTGTGCGCAAAGTCCGCGTGCCCCGCGAGCAGCGCGCGCTTCGTGAATTCACTCATGGTCTTCGCGTAGATAGCGCTGGATCTCGGACTTGTCTCGCATCTGCTTGATGAGTGCGGCGTTGAATCGCTCGGCGGGATCGACGCCGCTGAACTTGAGCAGATGATGCATGGCGATCACTTCGGCAACAACCGTGATGTTCTTGCCGGGATTGAGCAGGATCGTAATGCGCGGAATGTCCACGCCGAGAATGTCCATCGTCTCGCCATCGAGACCAGTGCGATCGGCCTCCGCTCCCTGCTGCCACTCGACGAGTTGAACCACGACCTCAATACGCTTCTGTTGACGGACGGCGCGGATGCCGAAGATGGCCGGGATGTCGACAAGCCCGACGCCACGAATTTCCATGTAGTGGCGCTGCAACTCGTGTCCACGACCGATGAGCACTTCGGTGCCGCGCTTGCGGACCATGACGAGGTCATCGGCCACCAGCCGGTGTCCGCGTTCGACGAGATCGAGCACGCACTCGGACTTCCCGATACCGCTCTGACCCATGAAGAGGACGCCCACACCATACACATCCGCCAGTGATCCGTGCATGGTCGTCTGCGGCGCGAAGTAGTCTTCGAGCCATGGCTTGATGCGGCTGTAAAACTCATTGGTCTTCAGTGCCGACCGTAGCACCGGAACCTCGAACTTGATTGCTTCCTCGATGACCTCGACTGGAAGCTCGAGCTTCTTGGTGACGAAGAGGCACGGGAACGGAAAGGAGAAATACTTCTGCAAGTGCTCGCGCCGAGTCTCGGAGTCGAGCGACCGCAGGTAGGTCACCTCCGTTTCGCCGAACACTTGAAGTCGTTCTGCGGGAAAACGTGCGACAAATCCTGCGAGCGCGAGACCCGGACTGGACACATCGCCGCTCCTGACAACGCGCGCCAGGCCCTCCGTGCCAAGCACCCGCTCCAGGTCGAGCATTTCACGAAGCTGGTGAAACAGCTCGGCAACGGTGAGAGTAGTCACGCGACAGTCAGCTTGGACGAGAGGAGATGCGAACGTGATCCAGATGCCGCTCCGTTTCCTCGGCCGCACGCTCCCACGTGAATGTCTCGGCGAATCGCCGCGCCTGCGCTCCAAGGCGGGCGACGAGCGACGGATCTTGCGCCAACTGTGACATGGCCGTGGCCATCGCCATCGTGTCACCATGCGGAACGAGGAAGCCTGTTTCGCCGTCGCGCACGGATTCGCGAATGCCCGGCGAATTGGATGCGACGACCGGCGTCCCGCATGCGGCCGCTTCGAGATTGGTGATGCCCCACCCTTCCTTTGGCGATGCGAACACAAGTGCCCACGCCCGACGCAGCAGTGCAAGCTTCTCCGTTTCGTCGATACGCCCAAGAAACCGCACGCGCGCACCCAGGTCAAGCGACGCGGCAAGCTGCTCCAGTGCAGGACGACAGTCACCCGCACCAGCGATTTCGAGCGTTGCCGACGGATGCTTCATGGCCGCGAATGCGCGAATGACAATGTGCACGCCCTTGTACTTCTTCAGGCGACCCAGATACGCGAACACCGGCGCGTCCGCGCGGGTGCCATCCTTTGGCGTGTAGGACACCGTGTCGATCCCGGGATAGATCACCTCCACGATATCGCGCGGGATCCCTCGCTCGGCGAGATCGGCCGCGGTACTCATGCTGATCGCCTGAAACGGGACGCCCTTGTAGGTGCGCCCGAGTGGACGTTCGGCGAGCCACACCACCGAGGCGAGGGGTGCGCTGAACTCTTGAAACGCCGTAGAACCGAACAGATGCGGCACCAAGGCAACAACCGGCGGACCTCCCCAGCGCGGCGTATGGAGCGGCACCTTGTTCACGTCTTCAACAAGGATGTCGAAGCGCGCGTTGGCGAGGGTGCGTTGGAAGTGCTTTTTGGCGAGGAATGGAAAGGTGTAGCGGGTGCCGACGCGAATGACGTCGATCTCGTCGAGGCGAGTGCGCGGCTCGCAACCGGGCCAGCCTCCGCACAGTAGCGTCACCTCGTGCCCGCCGCGAGCGAGCCGCCCGAAGATCTCGTGAAGATGGATCTCGGCGCCTCCCGCTTGCGGATTGTCGCGGTCTTGCCAGTTGACGAGGAGCAACCGCACTACATGCGCCCCATGCGCCGAGCGAGCGCGTCGAGCACACCGTTGACGAATTTGGCGCTGGCGGCGCTGCCATAGCGTTCGGCGAGAGTGACCGACTCCTGGATGATCACCTTCGGTGGCGTGTCGCCGATCGTCAATTCAGCGGCGGCCATGCGCAACACACATCGCTCGACGGCGCCGATGCGCTCCATTCGCCAGTTGGTCGTGACCTCTGCAAGCTGCGCATCGATGTCGCGCTGCTTGCTGGCCACGAGGCGGACTATGGGGCCGGCGACTCGGCGCTCTTCCGGTGTGATGGCCATGTCGTCCCACACTTGCGTTGCGACTTTTTCCAGATTGCCTGCGTCGCCCCGCATGTCCCACGCGTACAGCGCCTGGAGTGCGCGCGCACGCGCCCGCGTCTCAACTCTCGTCCGCGCCATCGAGCCGTTCAAAGAGGTCCGACATCTCGAGCGCGGCAATCGCCGCATCCCAACCCTTGTTGCCAAACTCGCCGCCCGCGCGCGCTTCGGCCTGCGCCATGTTGTCCGTGGTCAGTAGCCCGAAGCCGATGGGGATTTCGTATTCATTGCTGGCATCCGCAAGGCCGCGCGATGCTTCGCCAGCGACGAAATCGAAGTGCGGAGTGTCACCGCGAATAACCGCGCCCACGACGACGATTGCGTTGTAGCGCTCCGTCTGGGCAAGCCGACGAGCGGCGAAGGGAAGCTCCCACGCACCGGGCACCCAGACGAGATCCACGTTTTCTGACGCGGTGCCATGGCGGATGAGCGCGTCCATCGCGCCATCAGCGAGCTTGCTCGTGATGTTGTTGTTGAAACGGGATGCGAGCACGGCATAACGCCGACCCTCACCGTTTGGAACGCCGTTGAATTCAGCCATGTCGTGTCAGGAGGCCAGCAGGTGACCGAGCTTGTCACGCTTCGTACCCATGTAGCCGGCGTTTTCGTCGTTCTCCGGCTGCACAATGGAGACGCGTTCGTCGACGCGAAGGCCGTAGCCCTCGAGGCCGACCATCTTGCGCGGGTTGTTCGTGATGGGGCGAATTGACTTGAGTCCGAGATCGAGCAGGATCTGTGCGCCGATTCCGTAGTTACGCAGATCCGGGGCAAAGCCAAGGCGTTCGTTGGCCTCGACAGTGTCCGCGCCTGCATCCTGCAGCTCATACGCCTTGAGCTTGTTGAGCAGTCCGATGCCGCGGCCCTCCTGATCAAGATACACGATCACTCCGCGCCCTTCGGCCTGAATCATCTTCATCGCCGTTTCAAGCTGCCATCCGCAATCGCAGCGCATGGAGTGGAAGACGTCTCCCGTCAGGCACTTCGAGTGCATGCGGACGAGCGTATTCTCGCCGTCTCCAAGTTCGCCATACGCGATGGCAACGTGCTCCGCCGTGTCGACATCATTGCGATAGCCGAAGACGCGCCACGTGCCGAAGTTCGTTGGCAGCCGAGCCTCCGCGACGCGATGGACCAGCCGCTCATTCTTGAGCCGATGCGCGACGAGCTGCGCGACGGTGATGAACGTGAGGCCGTGCAACCTTGCGAACTCGATGAGTTCGGGACGCTTGGCTGTGCTGCCGTCCTCGTTCAGGATTTCGCAGATCACGCCCGCAGGGTAGACGCCGGCCAGTCGCGCGAGATCGACGGCTGTCTCCGTGTGCCCGACGCGCTGAAGGACGCCGCCGTCGCGCGCGCGCAGCGGGAAGATGTGTCCTCCATGACGCAGATCGCCTGGCTCGGTATCGGGGTCGACGATGGTACGAATTGTCGTCGCGCGATCCATGGCGCTGATGCCCGTCGTCACGCCGAAGCGCGGTGACGCATCGACACTCACAGTGTACGCCGTGCGATACTCGTCGAGGTTACTCTCGGCCATTGGGACAAGGCCGAGTTGATCGGCGCGTTCACCCGGGAGGGCGAGGCAGATCAAGCCGCCTGCCCGCTTGATCATGAAGTTTATGAGCTCTGGCGTGACGAGTTGCGCGGCGCAAATGAGGTCGCCCTCATTCTCGCGATCTTCATCGTCGGCGACGATGATGAG
>JBDTXZ010000149.1:0-7173 GCA_040005935.1 bacterium
CCTGCACGCACAACGGCATCTGCTTGCTCGTGCTCACGAGCAGCGCCGACAGCCCGATCGCATCGGCGACGACCTCGATGGCCTTGTCGATGATCGTGTTTACCGGCACCTGCTTGCCGAGGTCGAACACGGTGTAGCCGTTGTTGGAAAGAATCGTGTTGACGAGCGACTTCCCGATGTCGTGCACGTCGCCGTAGACGGTTGCGAGCACGACCTTCCCCTTCGTGTAGCCTTCGGCCTTCTCGAGGAACGTCTCGAGATGCTTGACGGCCTTCTTCATGACTTCGGCGCTTTGCAGGACAAACGGGAGAATGAGCTCACCCGCGCCGAACTTGTCGCCGACCTCCTTCATGGCGGGCAGCAGCACTTCGTTGAGCACGCGCACGGGCTCCTCGCGCACACCCGCTGCGTCGAGCGCTTCTTCCACACCCTCTTTCTTCCGGTGCAGAACCATCCAGTGAACTTTCTGCGCCGGCGTCATGCCTTCGGTTGGATCCGCCTTTTCAACGGCCGAATCGCCAGTGGTCTTCGTTGAAAAGCCTTCGATGAAACGCTGCAGCGCGTCCGCCCGCTTGTTGAACACGAGATCGTCGGCGAGTGCACGCTCCTCCGTGCTGATCTCGGCATACGGCGTGATGTGCGCCGGGTTCACGATGGCCGCGTCGAGCCCCGCCTCCACGCAATGATGCAGGAAGACCGAATTCAACACGTGGCGCGCGACAGGATCGAGCCCGAAGCTCACGTTCGAGACGCCGAGGATCGTGAAGACGCCCGGCAGTTCGCGCTTGATGAGCCGAATGCCTTCGATGGTTTCGTGCGCGCTATCGATCCACTCGGTGTCGCCAGTAGCGAGCGTGAACGTCAGCGCGTCGTAGATAAGATCTTCAGCACGCAGGCCGTACTCGCCAACGACGATGTCGTAGATGGCCTTGGCGACTTCGAGCTTCCGCTCTCGCGTTTTCGCCATGCCGACCGGATCGATCGTAAGCGCGACCAATGCGGCGCCGTGCTTTTTCGCGAGCGGCACAATGTCGTCGATGCGCGTGCGACCATTCTCCATGTTGATGGAGTTGATGATCGCGCGACCGGGCACATGTTCGAGCGCCGCCTCGATCACCGCGCGCTCAGTCGAGTCGATCATCAACGGCAGCTCGACGCTCATCGAGAGCAGCTTGACCACCTTTGCCATCTGCTCGGCTTCGTCGCCGCGCTCGGTGAGCGCGACGCAGACGTCGAGCACGTGCGCGCCCGAGTCCTGCTGGTCGCGTGCGACTTCGAGGATGCCCTCGTAATCATCGGCCAGCAGCAGGCGCTTCACTTTACGTGAGCCCTGCGAATTCACGCGCTCGCCCACCAGCAGCGGTGCTGGTTCCTGGCGCAACGTCGTCGCGCGCATTGCCGACGAAACGAGCGCCTCGCGATTGTGCTGCGGCAGGGTGGCGGGCGTTGCCGCGCGCACCGCCTCAACGATAGAAGCGAGATGCTCAGGCGTCGTGCCGCAGCATCCGCCGACGATCCGCACGCCAAAGTTCTCGACGAAGTCGCGCAGCATTCCCGCCATTGGAAGCGGCTCGAGCGGATAGATCGCCTCGCCCGTTCCGGTGTTCAGTGGCAGGCCTGCGTTCGGAATAACGGAGATCGGCAACGACGCGTGCTCGGTCATGAACCGAATCGGCTCGCGCATGTGCTCGGGACCCGTGGAGCAGTTGAGTCCGATCACATCGACGCGCATCGCCTCGAGGGTCGCGACTGCACTCGCGATGTCGGTGCCCAGCAGCATGCGTCCGCTGGTGTCCAACGTGATTTGAGCCTGGATGGGAACTCTGTGTCCCAGCTCGGCAAACAACCGCTCGAATCCGGTCAGCGCGGCCTTGACCTCGAGGATGTCCTGCGCCGTCTCGACGAGCAGCACATCCACGCCACCTTCCACGAGATATTTCGCCTGCCAGTAGTAGGTCTCGGCGAGTGCCTCGAAGGTGATGTTGCCGAGCGCAGGATCGCTGCTCGACGGAAGCATTCCGGTAGGGCCCATGGAACCGGCAACGAAGCGCGGCTGGTCTGGCGTGGAATACTTGTCACACGCCGCACGGGCGATCCGCGCCGCCTGCACGTTGAGCTCGCGCGTCTTGTCCTCGAGGCCCCACTCGCGCAGGCGATGCGGCGTGCTTTGAAAGGTGCACGTCTCCACCACGTCGCAACCGACGGCGAGGAACGACTCGTGGATCGACTGAATGATGTCGGGCCGAGTGAGCACGAGGTTGTCATTGCATCCTTCGAGCGCCTTCCCGCCGAAATCGTCGGGGGTAGGGTTATGCCGTTGGATGTTCGTGCCCATCGCGCCGTCGTACACGAGCACTCGGCTATCGAGTGCTTCGAGGTACGGGTGTCTGGATGTAGCGGGCCGGTCAGTCATGGATGGAAAATAAAAGGAGCCCTAACGCGACGGCGTGCGGGCTCGCGCTTTAGCAGGGGATTAACGTGGCCGCAATTTGCTGGAAATCGCCACGACGAACGGTTGTATTAAGCTTCCTATAGATACTCAGCGACAACCGGCCGGGCAAGCGCTGCGCTGGGCCGCACACCCTGTACAAGCCGATACTGCCCTTCATGGTTCCCGCTGGCGGCGCTGATTCCACCCCCCACGTGCGGACGTCGTCCGGCCACGCGCTGCACGCGCTCGCCCCGCTGGTCGAGCACCTGCGTGACGGGTGCATCTTCGTCGACTATGAAATGCGCGTGGTGTTTCTGAATGCGGTTGCTCGCCGGGATTTCAAGGGCCGCGGCGAGGAGCCGGAGCGCTATCACGGCATGCTTCTGTGGGACGTATTGCACTACGCGCCCGACTCTCAGGCGAGACTTGCCGTGGAGTACGCCGCGCACGAGCGCGTGCCGTCGAGCTTCAGCGTGCGCGGAACGTACGGTCCGTATTGGGTCGAAGTCGACGTGGTTCCCCTGGATGATGGCTGCCTGTTGTACTATCGGGACGCCACCTCGCGCAGCGCCGCGGCTGAGGAACGCGCCGTCTCTGAAAACTTGCACCAGATGACGAGCGAACGATTGCGCGTGCTCGTCGAAGAGGCACCTCTCGCTGTGATCGTCATGGATCTCGAAGCGCGCGTGTTGCACTGGAATCCGGCGGCCACGTCGATGTTCCAGTGGACCGCCGACGAGGCGGTGGGCTACCTCCTGCCGACCGTCCCACCGGAAGAGCGTGCGACGTTCGACGAGCACGTGCTGCTCGCGCGTAACGGAGGGTCGCTCAAGGCGCAGCCCGCTCGTCGTCAGCGAAAGGATGGCGTGATGCTCGATGTGCAGGTGTCGTCATCGCCCATGCGAGATCGCACGGGCGCCATCGTCGCCACGATTGCGATGGTCTCCGACGTCACGGCGCACCGGAAGCTCGAAACGCAGCTTCGCATGGCGCAGAAGATGGAGGCGGTTGGCCTCCTGGCTGGGGGCGTGGCGCACGACTTCAACAACCTCCTCACGGCCATCAAGGGTTTCGCATCACTGCTCGAGATGACGGTGGAGGGCGACCGGCAGTCCACGGAGTTCCTCGCCGAGATCAACAAGGCGGCAGATCGCGCGGCGACGCTCACAGCACAGCTTCTCGCGTTCAGTCGGCGCCAGCTCCTGCGTCCGGAGCCGCTTGACCTCAATGCGAGAGTCAATGATCTCGAGCGAATGCTCCGCATGGTGTTACGCGACGATGGAGACCTCTCGCTCGACCTCGGCTCGCACCTTGGTATGGTGCTGGCCGATCCGGGGCAAGTCGAGCAGGTCATCCTCAACCTTGTCGTCAACGCGCGCGATGCGATTCATGGCGTCGCTGGTGGTCGCGTCATCATCAGCACCTCGAACGCGCAGCTTCACGACGAGTTCGAGGCGTGGGGCGTGCAGGCCGCGCCGGGCGACTACGTGCGGCTGGATGTATCGGACAACGGAGCGGGAATGGACCGCGCCACCTTGGCGCGCATTTTCGATCCCTTCTTCACGACGAAGGAGCCGGGGCACGGAACGGGCCTCGGTCTTGCGACGGTATTCGGCATCGTGAAACAGAGCGGCGGCTATGTGTGGGTCAGCAGTACGGTTGGCAATGGAGCAACGTTCAGTATTTACCTCCCTCGCGCGAAGAAGCCCGGACGCCAGAGCGGGCCGGTGATCGTTGGCGGGGCGGCGGGGAGCGAACGCGTGCTGCTCGTCGAAGACGAAGAGTCAGTCCGACGCGTCGCGCGTCGCTCACTCGAGCTGCACGGATACAAGATTGTGGAGGCGCCGGATGGATATGCTGCGTTGCAGCTGGCGAGCGAACACGAGATCGACTTGCTGCTCACCGACGTGATGATGCCCGGCATGCTCGGCCCGGCGCTCGCCGTGGAGATGCGTCGCCTGTATCCCAGGCTCCCGGTGTTGTTCATGTCTGGCCACTCCGCAGAAATCGTTCGTGACGGGTTGCTCGATCCGTCAACACCGTTTCTCGCCAAGCCGTTCGCGCCGGCGCAGCTCGCGCAAAAAGTTCGCGATGTGCTCGATCAGGCGCGATTTGGAAGCTCGGAATAGGAACAGGTTTGGAAGCTTAGGCCATCTAAGTCCAATACGGTCGAGAAAGGGTTTGTCATCCCGGAGGAGCGAAGCAAGTGGGTGATCTACCACCCTCTGTAACGGCGTTGCGCGACGGCGCTCAACTACCCCACGGCGGATTCGCGCGGATTCGGCGGGTGCATGCAAATTTCTCCCATGACGGCCCGGATCCAGGGTGACGCCCAACCGGCACCGAAACCACAATGTGCCGAGCGTTTCGCCTGCGATCCCCGTGGCGGCGCTCATGTCTTGATAGGCTCCACACGTCTCCCTTCAAAACGCTACCGAGGGATCGTTCGGTCACGCGATCAATCGCGCGGTGCACGGAAGGCGCAGAGACAAGGAGCCGTAGCCGAGGATCCGCGGCGATCCGCTAAATCCGCGCCAATCCGCGTTCAGGCTGTTCCATCGCCTCGCCAACAACGCATTTGCGTTCGGCCGTTCGTCGAGCGCGTGGACGGAAGATCGCGGCACTCGCGCTCCGCTCGCGCTTGCGGGATGACATCCATTCACATCCTGACTGAACAACATTGCCCCTAGCTGCAATACGGTTCAGATAAGGCTCGTCATCCCGCAGGAGCGAAGCGAGTATCGGGATCTCCTATCGTTGCTGTGTGGCGTTCGTCGAGCGCGTGGAGAGAAGACTCCGACATTCGCTCGCTACGCTCGCGCTTGCGGGATGACATACATTCGCACCCTGACTGAACAGCATTGCCCCTAGCTGCCCTTCCGGTTTTTCCAGAAGAGAAACACTGGCACTCCCGCAACGAGCAGCAGTACGCCACGAACGGCATTGCCGGGGTTCGACGCAACCGACCCGAACACGACGTACAGGGCAGCGAGGACGAACAACACCACGCTCAGCGGATAGAGCGGCGCACGAAACCCGACATCAGTCACGCCAGCCGCCGCATCTCGACGACGAAACACGATGAGCGTCAGCGCGGTCGTTCCGAAAAAGATCCAGTCCGCGAATACGACCCAGTCCAGCAGCTGGCCGTAACTGCCCGTGAGAATGAGCGCTGCCGCAACGAGTGCCTGAAAGACGATCGCGGTGACAGGCGTGCGAAAGCGCGGATGCAGCGTCGCGAAACTGGCGAAGAACAATCCGTCGCGCGCCATCGCCTGATACACTCGCGGCGACACCAGAATCACGAGGTTGAGAAATCCGAACGTGGACGCCGCAATCCCCGCGGCGATGAGCCGTCGTCCACCTTCGCCAGCGATTCTCGACATCATGTCCGCCGCCGGTGCGGTGCTTTGTGCGAGGCCCTCGATGCCAAGCGCGCGGATGTACGCGACGTTCGCACCAAGATAGACCGCGACCACAATCAACACACCGAGCACCAACGCACGCGGTAACGTTCGCTCAGGATCGCGCATCTCTTCAGCAACGAAATTCGTCTGCTGCCATCCGCCGTAGGAAAACAGTACCGGCACGAGCGCGGTGCTCATGGCAAGGAGGATCGCACCAAGCGTCGTCGGCGCGGACAGCGCAATCGACGCGATTGGGGGGGGAAGGGTGGGCATCACCGCCGCAGGCATGATGACCGCGGCCGCCAGCAGCGCACCCAGTGCGCTGAGCTTGAGAATTGTGAAGACGTTCTGCGTCGCTGCTCCGGGTTGCACGCCCAGGATGTTCACGACCGACAGCAGCAGCACGGAGCTGAGGGCCAGCGTTGTCACTGTTCCAGGCGGCAGTCCGAAAATTTTCGCGGCATAGGTTGCGAACGTGACCGCCACCGCGGCGATGGCACCCGTTGCAATGGCCAACAGCAACGCCCATCCGTAAAGAAATGCTGGCAGTTCGCCGAAGGCATCGCGCAAATACGCGTAGCCTCCGCCAACCTGCGGCCGCCTGCGCCCCAACTCCGCATAGATGAACGCGCCGAGTAGCGCGATCACGGCACCGAGCGACCAGGTCGCAATGGTCAGCGTTGCCGATCCTGTTCGACGCGCGACAATGGATGGATTGAGGAAAATGCCCGAGCCAATGATTCCGCCGACGACGAGCATCGTGCCGGAAAAGAGTCCAATGCGACGGGCGTACGTGGTATTGGCGGCGGGCGCCGAATCAGCCGGCATGAGGCAGTTGGTGTTTGAGGTATGCTGAAATTGTCGTCCTGAACGCAGTGAAGGACCTGCACTCTGGCAAGCAACAAGCAGAGCTGACAATGGCTCGCGTCGACAAACTGTAACCGGAGGGCGTCAATCGTCGGAAGACTGGTTACCTCAACACGTCGACCACATGCGCACGCTCAGGTTCCTGTTGCTTTCGGCACTGCTTCTGTTCGTAGGCGTCCATGCCTGCTCGTCCTGGGCATGGCGATCGTAGGAATGCTGCTCGCCGTGGTCAAGAATCGTCCCGATCGCGATGGAGGCGTGGCTGGTCAAGCGCGCCAGCGCGCCCGAACGACTGCACTGAGAGCGAGTTTCACCAATACTCGCGTCTCGCGCCGTTCGTCGATAGTCGCTCGCTATCGGAAATCGCAGCGGGTGCGAGGCAAGCCTGTCATCCCGCGCGAGCGAAGCGAGTGTCGGGATCTACTATCGCGGCGCTGTGAGCCGGTCACGCGCGACATATCGCGGATC
>JBDTXZ010000150.1:0-7173 GCA_040005935.1 bacterium
GAGGCGGAGATTGCGGCGTTCACAGGAATGGTGCGCTCGCTCTTCATCTATGAGCCGAAGGCTCCGCTGAACATCTTCGTGGGGTGGTGTGCGAACGATTACCAGATCGACGTCGGAACGCTGGAAGGACGCACCGAATATCGTCGCGTGTTCGATCAAGCCGCCGCATCGGGTGCGCGCTACGTGCTGTACGCACCCTCCAACTCATTGCTCTCGCGCCGAGGGGACAGTGTCGACGATTGGAGTTGGGAGCACGTGCTATGGCTCGGACTGGGTCAGAAGATTCGCCGCAACGAGTGGGATCCACGATCGAGCCCTGTGCCGGCAAGCGTCTCGGAAATGGTGCACTACGCGCGTGGCAAGCAGCTCGGCCTGCTGGCCTACGTCTATCCAGTGCTCCCATTCACACAGAATGCCGAGTGGCTCGTGCCGTCGCGCAGCGATCCCAAAAAGAAGGCAGCAAGTCTTGGCAATCGCGCGTTGCAGGATTGGCTCATCGACGAGCTCGTGGCGTTCCACGATCGTACGGGCATCGCCGGCTATTCGTTCGATCATACCTTCCTGACCTACGACGGCACGAGTCGCTACGCGCAGTGGTATGGATGGCGTCGCGTCATGGAATCGCTGCGTCGACGTATCCCCGATATCGTCATCGATGGACGGCAGGCATATCACCAGTACGGGCCCTGGAGCTGGTTGGCGGGAAGCTATCCGCACCCGACGTTCAACGACGAGCAGCCTGAGAGTTTTACGCCGTATCCGGACTTGCACTTCGACCGTGTGTCCGCCGACCGCGAGCGCTACACGGCATATCGCTATCGCAACCATGAGTTCACGCCGAGCGAGCTGGTGCCGGGATTTATCACCCACCAGACGTCGCGATCGAACGACAGCGACGAGATGCCCTCGCGCAAAACGACGGACCGTGGTGTGGTCCTCACATCGTACCGCGCGCGCGACTGGGACTATCTCGGCTGGCGCTACTCGCTGCTCTCGTCCATTGCCGTCGCTGGATGGAACAACGTGCTCGACGTGCTTCCCGCTCGCGACTCGGCGGAGAACGCGAGTTTTTCCGCGGTCGATCGTGCATGGTTGCGTCAGTGGCTTAAGTGGACATCAACAAACAAGGAGCTCCTTCGGCACACGCGCACCATCCTGGGGCAGCCCGCGCTCGGCAAGGTGGATGGGACGACGGCCATCGTGGGCAATCACGGATTCATCTTCCTTTTCAATCCGGACGCGCGTCGTCTTCCCGCACGCGTTCCGCTCGACGCATCGATCGGGCTCACGAACGGGGCCCGGTACGTTCTGCGTGAGATGTTTCCGCTCGACGGACGACGCCTCGCCAAGCCTGGCGAGGGCATCTGGTCGCGCGGCGATACCCTGTCCGTCGCGCTCGATGGCGGATCCGCGCTGGTGCTCGAAGTCACGCTAGCGACAACGCGCGTAAAGGAGCCACTCGTCTTCGGCGCCACTGGAAGCGCGACAGTCAAGGACAGCATACTCGCGCTACGAGGCGTCACTGGCGAAGCTGGTACCAGCGCTCGTCTCGTCGTTGCACTGCCGCCGCGCTCGGCTGTCACGCGCGCGACCGTCAACGGCGTCAGCGCTGCGATCGACGCGCGTCACGGCGATCGCGCGGAGATCAGCACGCGATTTGGAGGATCGGCATTTCACCAGCTACAGCCCGTCGTCGCGTGGGACTCGACGTTTAGCGGTGGCCGCGTGACCGGCACGTTCACGATCCCACAGCGCGTCTTTGATCAGCTTCGCGCGCGGCGTCGCGCGTGGCCGATTCCGTGGACATCCGAGGACTCGCTTACAACCTGGCTCGCGTCCGAGCGGCTGCTGTTGTATGCGTCGTTCCGTCAACCTGATGACAAGTGGAATGCCACACTTCGCCTGGACGGAAAGGCGGTCGAGCTTCACAAGGCGTACACGGCCGTGCGCGCCGTCCGCAGCACCTTCGTCGGCTTTTACGCAGATGTGTCATCACTTCAGGCTGACCGACCGTACCAAGTGGAGCTCGAGCTTCCGCCGCTCGAACGTGGTCAGTTCCTCGGATTGTACTTCGAGAACGTCGAGCCGGAGTATGTGTCGTCGATTGTCCCAATCCACCACTGACGTCACTGCGTGCTCATGGGTCACCCAGCTTGAATGTCATTGTCGTCGCGGTATAGCCATCCGCGTTGGCACCCTTCGCCGGAAAGGTGATGCTGATCGCGCGCACACTATCCGGCCGCATGATGTGGAACGGATACGAACGTCCCGCGAGTCCTTCGAGCGCGACGACATACGACCCGTCGGCTCCGAGCCGTTCGCTCAGTACACGCGGCGCAGACGAGCGAGCGCCAATTGCCGGCGGCATCTTGGGAGGAACGATGCTCCAGCCGCCTTCATACGCGACGCTCAACTCGGCTACATCCGTAAGCCGGACGCGCAACCTCGCATGCACGTCGCCCGGTGTGCGTTCCGTCTCGATCGCCGCGCCCACTCGCGACCCCAGGGGAAGCGCCGGCGCAAACTCCACGTCAAGTGGCGCACGATCACCGCCGGTGCGGCGCAACGAAAGCGTCATGGTTCCGCGGATTCGTCGAATATCGAATGAGAGGCGCGCGGAACCCACTGGCACGTTCTGCACCGACACCGAGTCCCAGTCCGGCGGTAGGTGCGGCGCGATCGTGACCTGATGCCGAGGCGCATCGACGTCGATGCCGAGCAGTCCGCGAATGAGCGGCGTGAGAACCATCGATGTCGCGAAGAATTGCTGCGGCACCGCCGTATCGAGTGGCTTGTACAGCCTGCCGGAGATGACCTCGGGATTGCGGCCGAGCGACTGATCGAATCCCGTGCGGGCGATTGCCTCAAGTGCGAAGAGTCCCGCGCCAGCATTGTGATAGTTGTACTCTGCCAGCGAGACGAAGCCCGTGACGAATGGCCACACCGCGCCGTTGTTGTAGTGCAGTGGATCAAAGAGCCCGCTCGCGGCACTCAGTGGTCGAGCACCCCAATCCGTGACGATCACTGACGACGCGAGCTTCGCCGCCATGTCGGCTCCTCGTTCATGATCGAGGACGCCGAATGCCATCGCGGTCGCTGCCCATGCGGTGAGGTTTGGATTGACAGTCCCGTCTTGCAGCAATGCGAACGCATACTGCTTCTGTGTCGGCATCCACAATCTGGCTTCGATCGTTGCGAGCGCTTTCGTCCGAACCTGGCGCGCTTGCCTGGCAAGTGCCGGCTCGCCGGCCATCTCTGCCATTCGCGCAAATCGATCTAACGCCGAGACCCACACGCCGCTGAGGTAAATGTCGGAGAGAATGCCGATTTGGAGATCCCCCACTTCGAGCGCACCTGCGCCAGCGGACGGGTTCTCCATCAAGCCGTCGCCATTCTTGTCCGTTGCGAGCGACCACGTATACGCGCGCTTGATGTTGGGCCACAATTCGCGCACGAGCGCGGAGTCGCCCGACTGCCGCCAGTATTCACCAAACGCGAGAATCCAGTATGGCGTCGTGTCGCCGTGGTAGTACGGGTACGGATAGCTGAACCAGTCCACGTGCCCGGCGCCCTGAGATATCTCGTGCGTGATCTTGCCGTCGGCGCGCTGATACTTCGCGAAGAAGCGGAGCGCACCGTCACGCACGAGCGCCGACTGGCCAACCGCGTTCATGGCGAACGAGTTGATGGACGCATCGCCACCGAAGAACCAGCCGAACCCAGGTCGGTCGGTGGCACCTCCTGAGAGCCCGTAGCCCGCGACGAGTCCACAGCCCAGGTCAGGATTGCACACGATCGACTCGTCCAGATTCACCTTTGCGTGCTCCACCGCGCGATTGAACTCGGCGCTTGGTGAGTGCAGCGCAAACATCGTGGTGCGCAACGAGTCGGCGTGCTCCACGCGACGTTTCCATTCGCGTTCGGCCGCTCCCGGCGCGACGAGGCCTCGATACAGCGCGAGTGCGGAGTCACGAGACATCTGTCCGCCGGCGAGCACGATGGGGATGTACGCGGCGTGCACGTTGATATCGTGACCCGGAGGTTCACCAAGCCGCGGGGCGGTATAGCGTTCGGTGCCGCTTCCAACGCTGAGCACGAGCTGCGGCGGCGCTGCGGCGAGCATGTGCGCCGGCACGTCAGACGCTTCGGTCACCGCTGGCGAACCGAGGAATGCATTGACCGACCGTTTCGCCTCGGAAAACAGGAACGCGCGCGCGTTCTGTTCCCAGATGAGGTACTGTCCGCCTAACGCAGCGGGCCACGCATAGTGAATGTCAGGCGTGAATCGCGCGATGATGTCGAGCGGGCGAATCGCATCGACCTCGAGCAGAATGACGACCGCTGGCTTGTCGAGCGGCACGAAGATGTGTTCGCGCACCGTGAACTGCTCGTGCGCGTACTCGATGGTTAGGCCCTCGGGACGCTCTGTCACCGACTGCGCAATCGTGTGCCCAGCAATTGGCTCGGTGTACTTCGGCACGCGAAACGACAACTCGAAATCGTGCAGCCACTTGATTGGCCACGACCACAGCTCGAGCCGGCCGTCTTCGGCGCCCATGGCGATGGCGCGGCGTCCAACGGCAGACAGGAAGACGCCCGGTCGCGCTGGCCCGCGTAGTGCAAGCGGCGAATCGCCAAGTGCAAAGAACGGAATCGTCGTCGCGGAGTCGAACACCGGCCTTCGGACAGCGGCGGGCGCGCCAGGCGCGCGCGGCGGCGGATTTTGTGCGTGTGCCACGCGCGCGAACGACCCGGCAATGTAGAACGACAGTACGATCGACGAACATCGCATCGGTGATCACCTGTTGAGCGCGCATAGCGACCGTCTTTTGCACGGCCTACGGTAGCCTGCAGAACAGGTTCGGCCAAGTGCCGACCGACGTGCCGTGAGCTAGACGCTCGCGCTCACCAGCTCTTGGAGAGGCGCGGTATGCGCGGGATGACGCCGCTGGAGTCGCGCGATGGCCGTGACGGGCACGCACAGAACGTCCGCATCGGTCTCACAACGCGTCGCGGCGCGCGCGTACGCAACGCCATCGGCCGCACGACGCGGTGCGCTTTCGTCGGCGTCACTGCCACGACGGCGACGAACGCTGAGTTCCCCTTCCATTGCGATGAACGCGCACGTGGCGCGATCCTCTTCTCTTAGAAGGAACGTTCCGGCAGGAAAGCGGTGTACGGAGCCCAGCGCGCACAGCTCGCCGACAAGACGTGCCGGGAGACCCACGCGTTCTGTTAACAGCGCGGCAACGCGCGATGTCCGTCGATCCCTGTCGTAATAGTGACCGATGATCGGATGCGTTGCTCTAAGCCATTCTCCCCACTCCGGCTCCGACGCGAATTGTTCGGCGGCCGGCAGGCACGCGGAGTGCACGCTGCGAAGATGCGGGAGGTCGGTGGCCGGTAAAACCATCGGAATCAGCAGTCCCACTGCCCTGCTCGAAATGCCCGATGCCGTGTAGCGGACGTAACCCATCCGTTCGAACAATGGGACGAGACCGGGATTCGTGGCCATGGAATCGAACCTTGCCCCGAGCCTGCGCCCACGGGCGTAGGTGTGACGCGCAAGACTCGGAAGTACCCACAGGCGGCGAGGTTCGGGTCGATCGCGAACCGACTGCTGTAACCGATCAGCCCAGCGTCCGCGCGAACGCGATCCAACTCGAACTCCGACGGAATTTGCGACAGGTCGAATTCGGGGCCGATCATCGTCAGCGTCATCGTACCAACGAGTGTGTGACCATCGCGCGCCTGCCACAGATGGGAACTTGCGTCGAGCTGTCCCGTTAGCTCGCCTCGCGCGCGGTCGATGCCTTCGCCGCGCCTACCCAGCTCATGGACGAACACGCGATAGCGAAGCTGAAAGACCTGCGTTGCCTCCTCTTCGGTGACCACCATACCAACCGTCGCGTGCGAGGGAGCCCATGAGACTTCCATCTCGCCCGATGCAAATTCGCTACAGCTAACGGACATGTTCTGCTTCTCGCGTTGTGGCCACAGTCCGCTCGGCCGTACGGGCGCGAATGGAATGGCAGCGACCTTCAGGAGACAGAACGCGAAACCGGCAAACAATCCGGACTTGGGCGCAATACGGTTCAGATAGGGGTTGTCATCCCGCAGGAGTGAAGCGAGTGTCGGGATCTACTTTCGTTGCTCTGGAGCGTTCGTCGAGCGCGTGGACAGAAGATCCCGACACGCGCTGGCTGCGCTCGCGCCTGCGGGATGACATCCATTCGCACCCTGACTGAACGGCATTGGACTTAGGCGATGCCTCGAGCTGGTCGCCAAGGAGCGGACGGCGGCGGAGATGTCGTACTTACCTCCGCGTCGATGGCTACGTCGATGTCGAGCTATACCGTGTGAGTCACTGGACTCTCAACCCAACTGTCCACTCCCGCACATGCCGCACGTCAGGCTCGAGGTGTCTTACCTCGCGCCAACGGCCGTTAACGGAAAGCCAGAACATGTCCGTGATGTGATACGCCACATACGCTCCGACAATCAGCGTGCTGCTGCGCTCGCGATAACCCGCTGAGGTGGAGCGAGGATATTTCGCGCTGAGTGAGCCACCGCCGAGACTTGCCCCCACGGACGTGTTACGGTCGGTGAGCTCGCCACCCGAACTGGAGAGAAGACCCAGGCCAGCGTCAAGCGAGAAGCGCGATGATTGCGCCCCTCCGCTCTGTGGAGTTGCGATGAACGCACAGCCGAACAGCGCAGTCACGAACGTGCGTATCACTCCCCGTACAACACGTTCCAAGTTCTCACCTCGGTTGAGGTAGCGGTACGACCCAGATCAAGATAAGGGCTTTGCCCGAGGCCAGTTGACCGACCGCACGCGTCCAATAAGAGGCCTGCTGCTGAGCGCGTCATGGAGCGTCGCGAAGCCGTCGACGAAGAAGGATCGGATCAACCTGGATGAGGTGCCATAGGGCGAGCCCGCGGCCGTAGTGTTCGCTCAACACGGACAGGCTGTCGAGCCCGACGCGATGCGGATTGAAGTGGCCGCCATGACTTCCGTGATCACGCTACAGCACTATCATGAACGGTAGGGTGAGAACGTGCTCCTCTGCTTTCTGTTTCCGTTCTTTCCTTAGCCGGTGCGGGGCCCCACAGCCAGGACGCTCTGCTGGGGGTCGCGCGACACAGTCAACGATGAAGACGAGGGTCCAC
>JBDTXZ010000151.1:0-7167 GCA_040005935.1 bacterium
TCCCGATGCGCAATCGGCATGCGGGTGGCTCGATCTACATCTGGACGCTTGGGAAAAACAAGACGGCGCACATGATCGCTCATGAGTTCGGGCACAAGGAAGTCTTTCAACTTCTCATGGAACGCGGCCCCGAGATACTGACGCTCGTGGATGCGTGCCTTCTTGGCGACGAAACACTCGTCAACGCACTTGTGGCCGAACGTGCCGATGTCGCGCAGTCTATGTCTCAGGGCGAACGAAGGGCTATCGCTGATGCAGCAGCGAGCAACAATACTGCTGCGGTGCGCCTCATGGTCCGTGCTGGCTGGCCTGTGGATGCGCGCGGCGAACAGGGTGGAACCCCGCTGCATCACGCCGCGTGGCTCGGCAATGTCGAGATGGTCCGTGCTCTGTTGCAGCACGGCGCGCCGCTCGAAGATCGCGGCGACACGTACTCGCTCACCCCGCTCGGCTGGGCATTTCACGGCTCATTGAATAGTTGGAACAAGATGTCCGGCGACTATGTGGCAGCGGTGCGTGCGCTGCTCGACGCTGGCGCGGTGGCTCCGCCGCGTGTGGACAGCGTGAACGCAAGTGAGGCGGTGTTGGCCATTCTGTCATCCTGAGCGAGCGAAGCGAGTCGAAGGACCTGCACCTGTTGTCGCGCTTGTCACACACTACCTTGGCGATCATGCGAACCGCCATGCGCCGCCTGGTCACCGTACTCATCGCGCTCGACGCCGTCCTGCTCTTCTGGGCGAGCCAAGCCGAATGGGGGCGCGTCGAAATCGGCAACGTCCGATATGGATTTGGCCTGCTCGGCGTCGCCCTCATGACGGATGTGAACACCGCCAATGAGCGTGTTGTGCAGTGCGGCTGGTACGACGCACCCCCTGTCCCCAAACAGTGCGAGCGCGCGGAACGAGCGGTGGTTCCATATCGCCTTCTGCGACTCGCACCGATCGCTGCGGCAATTGCTGTCGTTGCCTTCGTACTCGCCGCCTTCGCGCATATTCGGCCTGAGAGTGGCCCGACCGGGCTCGGCCCGCCTCCATTCGCCATTGCGAGCGCCTCCGCGGTGATTGCATCCCTTCTGTTGCTCACGCGAAACGTCAGCTCGGCCGTGGCGGTGTTCTCCGGTCACGAGGTAGACATGGGCGGTTCCGGCCTGAACGCGGCATGGATTGCGGTGCTCATTCTGCTCGCGGTCGCTGCGCTCAGCCCGTACTCTACACCGGCGAGAACTACGTCCGACTGATCCTCGCGTCGATCCGGCGGATGGCTATTCCGCTGGTGGGGCTGGAAGCTGCTCTTCCGTACTTTCTCTTCAGCCTGAGGCTTAGATGAGAACAAGCAGATCGTTCGACTCGCTGCGCTCGCTCACGATGACAACGTTGCTGTGCGCTACGGCACTCGTTGTCGCGCTTCCGTTTGCCGCGCATGCGCAGCGGGCCAGTGTGAGTACCAAGTTCGGCTTTGCGCCTGACCGGTTGGCGCGCATCGACCGGTTCATGCAGCAGTATGTGGATTCCAATCGTATCGGTGGTGCGGTGGGTCTCGTGTTGCGCGACGGCAAGGTTGTCTATGAACACAGCGTCGGGTGGTCGAGTGTCGAGTCATCGCGACGTATGGCGCCGGACGCAATCTTCCGCATCGCGTCGCAGTCGAAGGCGCTGACGAGCGTCGCCGCGCTCATGCTCGTCGAGGAAGGGAAGATCGCGTTGGGCGACAACGTCAGTCGCTTCATCCCTGCGTATGCGCACACCACTGTGGCGTTGCGCGCCGATTCGGGGCGCACCGCGGTTCCTGCGAAGCGACAGATCACGATCAAGGATCTGCTAACGCACGCGGCTGGCGTTTCGTATGGCACCGATGCGTTCGTCGCGCCGCAGTATGCAGCAAAAGCGCTGGGGCCGGCGGCCGGGTGGGGCTGGTACACGGCCGATAAGGACGAACCGGTTTGCACAACGATGGAGCGCTTGGCGACGTTGCCCTTCGTCTCTCAGCCCGGTGAAGCGTACGTGTATGGGTACAGCATCGACATTCTGGGTTGCGTCGTGGAGCGTGCGTCGGGCCTACCGCTCGACGAATTCATCCGGACGCGCATCACGGCACCATTGCGGATGAACGACACGCATTTCTTCTTGCCAGTGTCGAAGCGTGCGCGGTTGGTCACGGTTTACACGGACAGTGCTGGACGCCTGCTCCCTGCGCCAAATGGACCGCGTGGTCAGGGTGATTATGTCGATGGTCCGCGCAAGAATTTTTCAGGCGGTGCGGGCCTGCTGTCCACGGCGCATGACTACGCGCGGTTTCTCCAGATGCTGTTGAACCACGGAGAGATGGATGGTGTGCGCTATCTCTCGCCGAAGATGGTGGACATGATGTCGACGAATCAGAGCGGTTCGCTCTACACCACTCCGGGAGAAGGATTCGGTCTCGGATTCCAGACCGTCGAGAAGTTCGGTGCGGACGGCCTCGCGTCGGTCGGGGCGTTTGGATGGGGTGGTGCATATGGCAGCAACTACAAGGTGGATCCGAAAGAAGGGCTCGTGATTGTCTTCATGATCAATCAGCTTCCAAATCGCTCCGACATTGCGGCCAAGTTTCCAACGCTCGTGTATCAGGCGCTCGTCGAACCGAGGGCGGGCGTCGTTGTTCAGCGCTGAAGCATACCAAAGCACCGGTGTTTTCAACTGGTCAACCTGTCATCCGGCAACGAGCGAAGCGAGTGTCGGGATCGACCATCGCGCCGCTGTGAGCCGGCCATGCGCGACGTATCGAAGATCCTGGCATGAGCGGTCGCTCGTGCGGGATGACAATGTGGTGTTGCCGTCAGCAGTAGAACTCGCCCCTGCAGTGCGCAAGAGCACGTGCAGGTCCTTCGCTTCGCTCAGGACGACACGGTATTTTACCAGTGCGATCGTCGCGCTTGCGACCGTCGCCTGTGCAGGCAATCAACCGGCTCGACGAATGATTCAATACTCCGAGCTCCTTGCTGCTCCGGTCGCGCCGGCCGACCATCGGATTCCGTACGGAAAGGACGTGACGCAGTTCGGCGAGCTACGCTTGCCCGAGAGCGGCGAGCTTGTCCCACTTGTGGTGTTGATTCATGGTGGGTGTTGGCGCGCCCAGTATGATCTCAAGCACGTCGGCAGCACGGCGGTCGCGCTCGTCAAGGATGGCTTTGCGACCTGGACCATCGAGTACCGCCGCCTTGGCGACACGAGTGGCGGATGGCCCGGCACCTTCGACGACGTATCCCAAGCGGTGGATTACGTGCGAACGCTGGCCACGCAGTTCCCTCGTATCGACACCACACGCGTCGTCCTCATGGGCCACTCGGCCGGCGGACAGCTAGCGCTCTGGGCGGCGTCGCGTAAACAGAATGAGTCGACCGGCATTTACCGTTCGAGCAGACCACCACTCGCCGTCGCTGGTGTGGTGAGCCTTGCCGGCATTACAGATTTGGCCGAGTATGGCGCAATCAGCACGGGGTGTAATGGGTCGGTGACGCCGCTCATGGGCGGGACGGCGGCTGCGTTGCCCGATCGCTATCGCGCGGTGAGCCCGATAGAGCGTGCGCCTATCGGCGTGCCCGTGCAGCTCGTGCACGGCGAGGCAGATCCGATTGTGCCGGTAGCGCAGAGTCGCAAGTTCCTCGCTCACAACCGGAGTGTCGGAGGTGTCGGGGAGCTCAGCATCGTTCCAGGCGCTGGCCATTTTGATCTGCTCGCGCCGCAGTCGGAAGCGTGGAGCACGGTGCTGCGGGCGATTCATGCACTGACCGATGTAAAGCGGCCGCCACCCACGCACGTCGGCGGTCAGTGACGCAGGTCGTTCGCGATCCCGACTTCGAAGCACGCGTTCGAGCAAGCTTCGCAAAGCAACAGTTCATGGCGACGCTGGGCGCACAGCTCCAGCGCGTTGCGGTTGGCGAAGTTGCGATTGCGCTTCCCTTTCGCGCTGATCTCACGCAGCAGCATGGATTTTTGCACGCAGGCGTGATGACGTCTGTGGTGGACAGTGCGTGCGGTTACGCCGCATTGAGTGTGATGGAACCTGGAGCCGCAGTGCTGTCGGTGGAATTCAAGGTGAATCTCCTGGCACCAGCGGAGGGCACGCACTTCCTCGCCGTTGGACGTGTGGTGCGCTCGGGTCGCACGCTCGTTGTGTGCGCGGGAGAATTACACGCCATACACAATGAGCGCGACACAGTGGTCGCGCTCATGCAGGGTACGATGATGGCCGTGCGAGGAAAGGATCTAAGCGACTAGTTGTCATCCTGAGCAAGCGAAGCGCGTCGAAGGACCTGCACCTTTAACGCAACATAATGTGCAGGTCCTTCGCCTTCTGCTCAGGACGACAACGCAAGCGGCCCTAATGTGAGGCGAGCTTGTCCGTCCACAGTGACGCGTACTGCTTCTTGAGGGCGGCAACCTTCGGAGCGTCGTTGATGTAGATGTACGGCTGGTTCGGGTGCAGCGTCGCGTAGTCCTGGTGATACGACTCGGCGACGTAGAACGCGTTGAGCGGAGCAACCTCTGTGACGATCTTGTCGCCGCCCTTTGAGATCTGCGCGATGTACGCCTGCGTTGCCACCTTCTGCGCATCATTCAGGAAGAACAGCGCGGAGCGATACTGCGTCCCGTGATCGGGCCCCTGGCGATTGAGCTGGGTCGGGTCGTGCGCGACGCTGAAGAACACCTCGAGCAGCTTGCCGTACGACACCTGCGACGGATCGTAGACGACACGCACCGCCTCGGCGTGTCCGGTCGATCCCGTGCTGACGTCCTCATAGCTCGGCTTGGCAGCTTTGCCGCCCGCGTACCCAGAGGTCGCGCTCACGACGCCGATGACGTGCTGAAAGACAGCCTGTACGCCCCAGAAGCAGCCGCCGGCGAACACGACCGTATCGAGTGGAGCTGACCGAACAACAGGCGCGGGTGCGGCGACTGCGGGTGCGGATACAAGAGCGAGCAGCGCGAGGGCGCGTAGGGCGGTTTTCATGGATGCCTCAGATGGCGTGGAGGGTACATATCCTATACTCGTGTCGCGCCGAATTGGTTCTATGCTTCGCGCAAAAGGCGTTCGAACGGCTTTAACGCGGATTTACGCGGATGTGGCGGATCGCCGCGGATCCTCGGCTACCGCTCCTCTGTTCGCGACGCCTCCGTGCACAGCGCGACTGATCTCCTGAACAAGAGACCCCGGTGCCCCGTTGGAGACACGTTGGAGACACCATCTGTGAACAGGGTACTGGAGAATGTCAGCGTCGCTTCGGGATCGCAGCCAATGCATTGGCTCATCGCGTCGCCGGTGCGTGTCGGGTGCACCGTAGATCTATGCGCCGAGGGGAGCAATCCGCGTGCATCCGCTAAATCCGCGTAAATCCGCGTTGGAGTCGTTCAACGCTTTCACCCGCCAAACGCCCTGACAGACCCAAACGCCCTACTTGAACAGATGCGGCACAAAGCGCGACGTATTACCCGTCACCCACCCGTCCGCTTCGCGCACACCAATGCCGGCCGCCTCCTGACCAATGATCCAGCTCCCGATCACCGGACGCTTGCCGTCGAACTCGGGAATCGGCGCCAGTTCCTGGAACACGTAGCCCTCGGCGCCATATTCGCCCGTGGATTCAACATGCTCCTTCATCGTATGCACGGTGACGTTCGCGCCTTCGCGCGAGAGCAGCGGCTTCTTCACGTATTCGAACATGCCGTGCGGCTCGTCGAAGTATGACGGCAGCAGGTTGCCATGCCCGGGGAACATCTCCCAGAGGATGGGCAGGATACCCTTGTTCGAAAGCACCATCTTCCACGCCGGCTCGATCATCAGCGTCTTCGCGACGCGCAGGTGATCGCCGAACGGCTCGTGCATCAGCCATTCCCATGGATAAAGCTTGAACAGGGTGTCGAGACGAACGTCCTCGAGATCGCACATTTCCCGCGCTTGCGGATCCCAGCCAATGTCCGACATCGCCAGCAACTTCACCTGTAGCCCGGCCTGCGCCGCCGTCTCGGCGAGATACGCCGCGGTCATTCCATCTTCGAGATCATCGATGGACGCGAAATGCACAACCGGTCCGAGTGGACCGCTGCTCTTCAGGTCGTCCTGAACGTACTTCCAGTAGTCGACCAGCTTTTCGTGGATCGAGTTGAACTGATCCGCGCCGGGATGCAACGCCTGAAGCCAGTCCCACTGAATTACCGCGACCTCGAGTAACGACGTCGGCGTGTCGGCGTTGTATTCCAGCATCTTCGGCGGCGACTTGCCGTCGTACGCGAGATCGAACCGGCCGTACACCGACGGCGGCTCGGCGTCCCAGCTCTTGGTAATGAGCGGAATTGCGTGTTCAGGAATCTTGAGCTCGGCGTAACGCTTTTCGTCGATTACGTGCTGGACCGCCTCGAGACAGCGCGCATGCAGCTCGTTCGTCGCTCGCTCGAGCGATTCGATCTGGTCGGTTGTGAAGCGGTAGTACGCGTCTTCGGACCAGTACGGCGTCTGACCCGTGTGCCATTTCAGGCCGCGTGCTTCGACGGCCGATTGCCAGTCGGGACGTGGGGTACTCGCGATGCGTTCCACGTCAGCTTCCGCCGAAACCGCGTGTGCCGCCGATGCCGCCGAACCCGCCGCGCACGACAGTGCTTCGCCCTGCGGACGACCCGCTGTAGTGCGGCGAGTACGACGACGGTGACAGCGCGCGCACTGTACCGCCCGAGCGAACGTAGCCAGAATAGCCGTTGTGGTAGAACAGGAACGGCGACGCATAGACGTGGTGGTACCACATCCCTTGGTAGTAGTACCCCTGATGCTGCGTGGAATACAGGCACGCGGCTTCCTGATAGACCTGCGGAAGGCACGGGTCGACGCCGGATACCACGGCGGGGCCGGAGTTGCAGCTCACGATGGCGGCAAGGGCCGGCACAAGCGAGAGCGGCACCGCGGACGAACGCTTGATGGAAGTCATTTAGTAGTATAGGGCCGGCGCTTGTCGCTTACGGCCCGATAGAGACGGGTTACTCGCCGGTCAGGGCTGCCGAGGATCGGCGCCTGTAGGCCGGACAAGCATATCATACGAGGGTTGGAGGCTGATAGTGCCATGCTCGTACGCCCGATGCATGGTGTTCAGTCGACGATGAACAGGGTGGCGCCGGTGCGCGAGCTCGACCTGTGTGCGTC
>JBDTXZ010000152.1:0-7157 GCA_040005935.1 bacterium
ACCCAGTCCTCGAGCGAGCCTCCTTCGTTTTCCGGTCTCGATGAACCCATCGCCCGATATCGTCGGCAGAATTCGAGAGACGAGCTCGCCGCTGCGGTGACCGTTGACGCTGACGATCTCCATGCCCGGCCGAATCATCGTGTCGCCAGGTGTGTCGTTGAACAGCACGATGAGCCGAGGGCCTTCGAGCACGGCTCGTAGCGGCATGAGGCGCGCGCGCGCCACTGCTGATGTCGTGGCCGAGTCGTATTCGAGACGCGAATGTCCGTCGTGAATGGCGGCGATTGTCTCGGACACGAGCTCGATGAAGACGAATCGCGACATTGGCTCGTTCAATCGCGCGCGTACGTTGTCAAATTGCTTGCCCAAGGCCGGTTTGGGTGTGAATCGGTTCAGCGCACCGTGGGCTTCCTCGAGTGCATTCCGCAGCACAGCAAAGTCCGCCTGAAGTTCCGCGGCGCTGAGCGTCGGTGATGTTGATGGCGACGACTGCGCGACGATGAACGGACCGCGCAATGTGAGGGCGAGCAGTGCGATGCACGCCGCGCTGAGCGAGTTGTTCGATCTCACCATGTGGTTCTCCGCCAGAGGCACTTGAAAAGGCGAAAGGCAGTCGTGTGACACCTTACTCGACGCGTTGGTTTGAAGTTGTCGCTGGTCGGGAGCTCGTTGCAATAGAGTGCTTACGCGGTGCAATAGCACGATGACGGTGCATCGCCTGACGCCCAGTAGGGTGCACGGGTGCCCACTCTCCGTCACGCTGCCGAGCAGTTGTCCGCCGCCAATTCCGTCGATGGCAGGCTTGCACTTGCCGCTCTCCTCGGCTTCGAATCCGTCGCGCTTCCCGTCGACGCGGACGCTGCCAAGCGACTCGGTCTTCCCCCGGAGATCAGCGATGCATGCCTCGTCCGCGGACGTGGCGCTCTTCGCGCACTCCTCATTGATGCACCCGATGAAATCTCACTACGCGCGCTGTTCACGCGCCTGGCCACCGTACTGAGTGCACGGACGACGCACGTGCTGTGGCTCGTCATCGGCGCTGCAGCCGGCGGGGCGGAGGTCGGCGTCGCCTGCTGGTCGACCGTCCATCGATCCCCTCGGGTTGTCGCGCTGGTGGCACGCCGCAAGAGCATCGTCGCGAGCGACGCGGAAGCACTGTGCTTGCTCGCGGCGTCCAGCGGCGGTGACGACCTACTCGTGCACACGCGTTGGTGCGAATTGCTGGGACGCGAAGCGCTGTCGCGCCGCTTCTACCGCATTCTCGAACAGCGTGTGCGCGCGCTCGCTGATTCACTCGACGTCTCCAGCGCCACGGATCGCGCAGACCTCGCGTTGCTGTGCGTATCGCGGCTCCTGTTCCTTTCGTTCCTCGAGGCAAAGGGTTGGCTGAACGACGATCACGCCTTTCTTGCGCACCAATTCGACGCGTGCATGGCGTCTGGTGGCCGCTTTCATCGCCGAGTGTTGTTGCCGCTCTTCTTTGGCACACTCAACACGCCGTTGCGCAATCGCGCCGACGTGGCGAAGCGCTTTGGGTCGGTTCCATTTCTCAATGGCGGCCTGTTCTCTAAGAGCGCGCTCGAACGACGCTATTCGGGCGCGCGCTTTTCCGACGACGCTATGGGCGCGCTGTTCGGGCAACTGCTCGGCGCCCATCGCTTTACGGCACGAGAAGGTCGCGCGGAATGGATAGAAGCGGCCATCGACCCGGAAATGCTTGGCCGAGCGTTCGAGTCGTTGATGGCTGCGCGAGAGCGGCGAGTGAGCGGTGCGTTTTACACTCCGCAGGCGATGGTCACGCACGTCACCGACAAGGCGCTGGTAACGGCGCTAAGCAGCGATGAACTCAGTGGAGACGACATTGGCGTTGCGCTTCGAGGCGAACGTCTCGAGGCAGGCGCATCGGAACGACTTCGCGCGCGCCTGCGGACGTTTACCGTGCTCGATCCCGCATGTGGCTCCGGCGCTTTTCTCGTATTCGTGCTCGAGCGACTTTCGCACCTCCATCGTGCGGCCGGCGACGCGCGAAGCATGGGGGCAATTCGGCGCGAGCTTCTCGCGCGCACGATTCACGGCGTCGACGTCAATCCCACTGCGGTTTGGCTCTGCGAGCTGCGACTCTGGCTCTCCGTCGTGATCGAGAGCGACGAGACGCGCATGTCTGCCGTACCGCCGCTCCCCAACCTGGACTGCAACATCCGCGTAGGCGATGCGCTGTCCGGTGACTCGTTTGCCGAGCCTCCATCGCTCGTCGGTCCGCCCGCGGTGCTCGTTCGACTACGCGATCGCTACGTGCGCGCCGCGGGTCCGCGAAAGGCTCCGCTCAGGCGCGCGCTTGCGCGAGAGGAGCAACGGCGTGCGTTGGCGGTGATCGATCGCGAGCTCAGCGCACTGTCGGATCTGCGGCGCGAACGGCTGCTCGTAAAACGCGCGTCTGATCTGTTTGGCGAGCGTGCATGGCCTGGCGTTGACGAGCGATTGGCAATGCGCACGCAGCGTTTGCGAGCCGCTGCCTTGCGCCGCGAACGACTCCGCATCGCAGATGGTGGCGCGTTGCCATTCTCCTTTCCGTCGCATTTTGGGGCTGCACACGCGCGATTGGGTTTCGACCTCGTCATCGGGAACCCGCCATGGGTTCGACTGCACAACATTCCGCCAGCCGCGCGCGTCGCACTCAAGGCGCGGTATACGGTATTCCGCGAAGCAGCGTGGGACGCTGGCGCACGCGACGGACACGCATCGCGCGGATTCTCGGCGCAGGTCGACCTCGCCTCACTGTTCGTCGAGCGCAGCGTTGGCCTCGCGTCGCCGGTGGGATGCATTGCGCTGCTGCTCCCCGCCAAGCTGTGGCGCTCGCTTGCTGGAGGGGGCGTTCGGAAATTGCTGGAGACGCGCATGCAGCTGCGCGCGGTGGAAGACTGGTCCGAGGCACCGTCTGCGTTCGACGCCGCGGTGTATCCCTCCGTCGTCATCGCGTCTCGGCGCATTGCACCGCACGGTGAGGCGGACGTCGCCGTACGACGCCTGTCGCTCGACATTACGTGGCGCGCCCCGAGTGCATCCATTCGTCTCGTGCGCGATGATGCGGCGAGTCCGTGGCTACTCCTGCCTCCCGACGTTCGCACCGCCTTCGACCGCGTCATCGCACGCGGCACACCACTCGGCACAAGTGCCCTTGGGAGGGCGACGCTTGGCGTGAAGTGCGGGTGCAATGAGGCCTTCATCGTCGACGCCATCGCAGAGCGCGCGGATGTCATTGATGTCGAGTGTCGCGGGCGTCGCGGCAGCATCGAACGTGATCTCCTGCGACCGCTGTTGCGCGGTGAAGCCGTTGAACCATGGAGCATTCCACCTTCGCGCAGCGCGATCGTGTGGACGCACGCAACCACCGGAGGTGCATTACGCACACTGCCGTCCGGTGCCGCGAAATGGCTATCGCCTTGGCGACGCCGGCTGACGAACCGCACCGATCGCCACGGCAGTGCCGTCTGGTGGACGCTCTTTCGCACGGAAGCGGCGGAGTACTCCGGGCCTCGCGTCGTGTGGAGCGACTTCGGACGAACGCCGCGCGCCGCGCTGCTTCCGGCAGGCGACTGTACCGTGCCACTCAATAGCTGTTACGTCGTACGCTGCGACGACGTGACCGACGCACTCGCGTTCACGACGCTATTGAACTCGCCGCTCGCGGCTGCCTTCCTGAATGCCATCGCCGAGCCGGCGCGCGGGGGCTGGAGACGGTATCTGGCGTGGACGGTGGCGCAGCTTCCGCTGCCGAGTGACTGGGCGCATGCGCGTGCCGTGCTTGCACCGCTGGCCGTCCGTGCGCGCGATGGATGCGTGCCGACGAGTGATGAGTTGTTCATCGCGGCCTGTCGCGCGTATCGGTTGCGAAGCCGAGATATGGCTCCATTGATTGCCTGGTGTCATTCTCAGACGCGCGACTGAGCGCCGCGCGTGCGGCGATTGCCGCTGCGTGCCTGGAGAACCTGCCGTCGGCGGCGTTGGGCAGCGTGCAGTTGCGCGATGATCAGCGACGCATTGTGGCCAGGGCGACGCGGGCGCTCGCGCGAGAGGGCGGCTGCCTGATCGGCGAGGACGTTGGACGCGGCAAGACGTATGTCGCGCTCGCGTTGGCTCGCCATTGGCGACATCCGCTGGTGATTGCACCAGCGTCGTTGCGCTCGACGTGGCGCGCGGCGACGGAGCGAGCACAGGTTTCGTGCGCGTTCGTGTCGCATGAGGCGTTAAGTCGCGGTTTTGAGCCGGACGAGTGCACGTCCTTCGCTACGCTCAGGACGACAACGTCTGGGGCGATCGAACCTTTCGACGGAATCATCGTCGACGAATCGCACCACTTTCGTACACCGAATACGCGACGGTACGCGGCGCTCACTCGTTTAGCCGCGCGAGCGCCGATCGTGCTGCTGTCTGCGACGCCGCTGCAGAATCGCGCGAGAGATCTCTCTGCGCAGATTGCGTTGTTTCATGGTGAGCGCGCGTTCTCGCTCGACACGGATGCGCTTGCGCGTTTCGTCATCCGTGGCGACGACGCGCTCGATGTCGGCATGCCCACGGTGGTTGCGCCTGAATGGTTGACGATCGATGCGGACGACGGCGAAGTGCTCCGCGCCATCCTCGACTTGCCGGCTCCGGCGAGACCACTCGATGGTGGCGATGCCGGCGCATTGCGAACGATCGGGCTGGTGCGTGCGTGGGCGTCGAGTCGAGCCGCGCTGCAGAGCGCGTTACGCTCGCGCCGGCGGCTTGCGACCGCAATCGCGCAAGGCGTGGACGAAGGGCGCACTCCGACACGCCGCGAGGCGCGCGCATGGTTCGCCGCGGAGGATGTCGTGCAATTGGGGTTTCCGGCGATCCTGATGCGCGGCACATCGCCGACTCACGCGCTCGCGGACTTGCGCGTTGCGCTCGATCGCGACGCGGAGGCCGTGGAACAGCTCGTCGCCGTGTTACGTGCCACGCGGAATCCGGACGACGCGCGCGTCGAGGCGATCCGCCGGCTTCGCCAACAGCATGCGAACACGCGCATCATTGCGTTCAGCGAGTACTCGAGCACCGTCAGCGCACTGTTCGCCGCGATGCGCGACGATGCGCGAGTAGGAATGCTCTCGGCGCGCGAAGCGCGAATTGCAAGCGGACGCATTCCGCGCGATGAGCTTCTCGCCCGCTTCGCGCCGGTGGCGCAGCACGCAACGCCGTGGCCGGCGCACGACAGCGTCACCTTGCTGCTCTCCACCGACCTGCTGTCCGAGGGCGTGAATCTTCAGGACGCGGGCATCGTGTTGCATCTCGATCTGCCGTGGAATCCAGCTCGGCTGGCGCAACGCGTTGGGCGACTGAGGCGTCCAGGCGGACCGAGTGACGTTCGAGCGTACCTGCTTGCTCCACCGGCGAACGCCGAAGCCTTGCTCGATGCCGAAACTCGTTTGCGATGCAAGCTCGCTGTCGCCAAGCGTGCGATCGGGACTGGGTTTCAGGTGATACCCGCGCTGACTGAGTCTGCGACGAGTGCCGTAGACGCGCACTCCGACAACCCTGAGATCGACGCGAGTGCTGCGTCCGTGGGCGCCTTCATGGATCGTCTCGCGCGCTGGAGCAGACCAGCGTCAAGTCGCGCGTGGCGGAGCGACCGCTGCAGCGTCGCGGCGGTGCACGCGCCCTTGGTCGGTTGTATCGCTGCATTGAGCGATGGGCGCGTCGTCACGGTACACGACGGTTTGACAAGCGACGCACTCTCCATTGCCCGACGACTCGCGGAGTTTGCGGAGGGGCAGAGTCGGCCCCCAGATCCATCCGAGGTGCGCGCGGCACTGGTCGCACTCAATTCTTGGCTCGACGCAGAACAGCTGGCGGCTACATGCGGAATCGTGGAACAGCATGGGCCGATGCGTCGTGCTGTGTTGGATTGGCTTGGGTTGGTCGCGCGGTCTTTGCGACGGCATGAACACGCGACGACGTTTCCCCTCGTCGGCCAATTGCGCGACGCATTACGATATCCATTTGCGCTCGGCACGGAGCGACTTCTGGCTTCGTTCGCGGCACGACCTCGTGAGCGCGGTGGTGTCGTAGCCGCGCTCGAAGGCATGGTGCGTCTGGTCGAGGAGAGCCGTGTCCGTATCGTTCGTGTTCCCGCTGACGATGCGCGGCGACCTCACGTCGTCGGGCTGATCTGCTTCGGATGAAAGTGGATTGGAACTACTGCCAATGCTATTCGGATAAGGGTTTGTCATCCCGCAGGAGCGAAGCGAGTGTCGGGATCTGCTATCCTTGCACTGTGGCGTTCATCGAGCGCGTGGATAGATGATCCCGACACGCGCTCGCTGCGCGCGCGCGCGGGATGACATCCGTCCGCACCCTAACTGAACAGCATCGGAACTAGTGCAGAATGTTGTACGCTCCGGCGATCACCGTCGCCGTCGGCGTGGCGAGTTCCGCGGCGTTCGGCTGGCTGTCGTAAATCACGGCATTGGTCGCGCTGTTCCATACCTTGATGCGAACCTTGTCCTGGCCGCCCGGGCCCGGCTTGGCGTCGATGCCGCGAACGAGGAACGTCACGGGCGTGCCATTCGTCATCGTGCCCGTGCCCTTGAACGTGCCGGTCGTTCCCTGCACCACGAGATACTCGAACGCACTCGACGTCATGTCGCCCGCCGGCGCGCCGTGAATCTCAAACGCCCCAACCGGTGTGGTTCCGCCTGCATAGCGAACGTCGTGGCTGAAGTTGGTCTTATGCGCTCGAAGCAGGTCGTGGACTTTTCCGCTCGCCGTGGTGTAACCACCTGCTGCGTCGTAGATGACGAGCGTTTGCGACGCCGTCGACACTGACGCCCCATCATCGTCTGTCACGGTGGCGCTCACGATGTACCAGCCAACGTTTGCGTATGCGTGCGTCGCACTTGCCGATGGCGCGAGTCCGGCGTCCACCGTGGACGTTTGTCCATCGCCCCATGTAATCACGGCAGAGTGTGTGTCCGCAGATCCCACGTCGCTGAACGAGACAACTGCTTGCGCGCCCGTCCTGGAACCGGGTGGTGTCGAAAATCCAGTGATGACAGGGGCGACGTTCGTGACTGTCACGGTCTGGCTCGCGGTCGCGAATACGTTGTGCGAGTCTGTGACGGTCACGGTCACTAAATAGC
>JBDTXZ010000153.1:0-7149 GCA_040005935.1 bacterium
CTGGAGATGGGCCCGACAGCTACAAGGTGTTCGTGGTCGACGCGAAAGGCACCGCGACAGCACACGAGGTGAAGATTGGTGGTCGAACCGAAACGAAGGTGGAAATTTTGGAAGGGCTGAGCGGCGGGGAAAAGGTGGTGACGCAGGGCGCGTTTGGTGTCGCGGATAGCGCAAAGGTCGAGCACCCCACGCCCGCCAAGCCGTGAGCGAAGCGTCAGACGGGCAGTCCAGGAGCCGAGACGGCTGGTCGGTTGCTGGAGTCGTGGGAAGCCAGCGTCGCTTCGTGTATCTCGCGGTGGTCCTCCTGTGTGTTGCCGGCGTGTGGTCGGCACTCAAGCTTCCCTCGGCGATTTACCCGGAGCTCCAGTTCCCGCGGATCGCCGTCATTGCGGAGGGCTCGTCGCTGGGTGCGCGACAAGTGGTGTTTGCGATTACGCAGCCGATCGAAGAGGCAGTTGGCGTGGTGCCCGGCGTCACGCGCGTGCAGTCACGTTCCATCCGCGGCGCGAGTGAAATCTCGGTGACATTCTCGCCGAGCACCGACATGGCGTACGCGCTGCAGCAGACGCAGGCGCGCGTGAATCAGGTGCGAAATGACCTACCTGCCGGCCTCGATGTACAGGTAGAGCGTCTGTCGCCGGCTGTGTTTCCCATTGTCTCGTACAATCTGGAAGGCGGCGCTCCGACCACGCTGTACGACATTGCGCGCTTCCAGATTCGGCCAGTGTTGTCGCGCGTGCCGGGGGTTGGGCGCGTCGACGTGCAAGCGTCGGATATTCGGGAGATCGAGGTCATTGCTGATCCTGTTCGGTTGGCGGAACAGGGACTGTCCTATGACGATGTCGCCAATGCGATCAAGGCGTCCACGACGGTGAGTGCTGTCGGACGCGTGGCGCAGGATTACAAGCAGTTCCTCGTCGTCACGGCGCAGGAAGCGACGACGACGAATGACATCGCAAACGTGATCGTCGGTCGCGGCTTGCGGGTGCGCGACGTGGCGACGGTGGAAGTGGGCACGGAAGATCACGTGCGCATCGTGGCTGGCGACGGACAACCGGCGGCACTGCTGAACATTACACGGCAGGTTGGCGGTAACACCGTTGCCATTGCAGACAGCGTGGAGAAAGCCGCGGAGACGCTGCGCAAAACGTTGCCGAAAGGTGTAACGCTCAAACCAGTCTACGATCAGGCGTCGCTCGTGCGTGACGCGACGACATCCGTGCGCGACGCAATGGTCGTCGGCGCCATACTCGCGGTATTCATCCTGTTCATCTTCCTGCGGAAGTGGAAGATTACGGCGATCAGTGCGGCGTCGATTCCACTCACGCTCGCCATCACGGTATTCGTGATGTCGCTTGTGGGACAGACGTTCAACCTGATGACATTGGGTGCGATGGCCATCGCCATCGGCATCGTGATCGACGACGCGGTCGTCATCAGCGAGAACATCGTCCGTCATCTTGGCTTTACACCGGATCGCGATCGCGCGATTCGCGAAGCCGTGCAGGAATTGATCATCCCGGTGACGACATCGACGATCACCACCGTCGTCGTGTTTCTTCCGCTGCGCCTGCTCCAGGGTGTCGTGGGCCAGTTCTTCGCGGCGCTCTCGATCACGCTCACGATCGCCGTGCTGGTTTCACTCGTGCTTGCGGTGACGATCATCCCGCTGCTCGCTGAAGCGTTCCTCACCGCGGAGCCGACGGAAGAAACCGCTGCGCCAGGAACACCGATTCACGTGCACGCCGGCGGAAAAGGCAAGATGAGCGGGGCAATGGCGTCGATCGGCCGGGCCATCGATGCACTCTCGGAGCGGTACAAGCACGGACTGGATCGCGCGCTGCATCACACGAGACTCATGATTGCGGGCGCTGTCCTGCTGATCATCGCGGGGGTCTTCGCGTATAAGCTGGTGCCGACGGGCTTCCTTCCGGAAATCGACGAAGGGGCATTCGTACTCGACTACTGGACGCCGGGCGGAACCGCGCTCGTCGAGACCGATCGTCAGCTCCACATCATCGAAAAAATCCTGCTCGGGATTCCGGACGTGGAGGGGATCTCGCGACGCACTGGCGCGGAGCTCGGACTCTTCGCGACGGAGCAGAATCGCGGCGACATGGTCGTGCGGTTGAAGGCGCCGGGTGATCGCAGTCGTTCGAGTCAGGATGTGATCAACGATGCACGCACTCGAATCGCGTCTCAAGTGCCTCGTGTGCGCGTGGAGTTCGTCCAAATCCTCAGCGACGTCATCAACGACCTGGCAGGCGCCGCGCGACCGGTTGAGATTCGCCTATTCGGTGCGGATCTGAACGCACTCGAGACACACGCTAAAACGCTCGAACCACAGTTGGCGAAGGTGGACGGCCTTGAAGACTTCTTTAATGGCGTGGTGGAGCAAGCGCCTGAGATGTTGATGCACATCAACAGTGCTGAAGCGAACAGAGTCGGCCTTACGCCAGATCAGGTGGCGGCCGCAGTGAATGGCGCGCTCCTCGGCGTACCGGCAGGCGAGATGCGTTTGCAGGACCGGTCCATTGCGGTTCGGGTGCGCGCACCGGACGCGGTGCGATTGGATGCGCTTCGTCTTGGCGCGCTGCCCGTTGCCATTCCGGCAAGTCGCACGGCAGCTCCATTGTCGGCGATGGCGACTTTCGAGCCGACGCAGTCGAGATCAGCGTACACGCGCGAGAACCAGCAACAAATGATCACGATGACATCAGACGTGACGGCGTCACTCGGCGCAGTAACGAGTGGTGTCAACAGCGTGCTCGCGGCGAATCCTCCGCCGGCGGGGATTCGGATGGAAATCGGCGGTCAGAGCGCGGGTCAGAGCGAGGCGTTCAAGTCGCTGCTCACAGTATTGGCTCTTGCTGTTGCGGCGGTCATTGGCGTGATGGTGCTGCAGTTTCGCTCGTTCGTCGAGCCGTTGGTGGTGTTGGCTGCGGCTCCGATCTCGTTTGTCGGCGCAATGGCGCTGCTACTCATTACGGGCACACCATTGAACGTGTCGTCGTTCATGGGTTTGATCCTGCTCGTCGGCTTGATCGTGAAGAACGGGATCATCCTCCTCGACTTTACGCATCATCGCATGCTCACGGAAGGCGAGGCGCTGGAGCCTGCGCTGCTCGAAGCTGGCCGCGTGCGTTTGCGTCCTATCCTCATGACGACGCTGTGCACATTGTTCGGGCTGTTGCCGCTTGCGCTGGGGTTGGGCGCGGGCAGCGAGATGCAGAAGCCGTTGGCGCTCGCGGTCATCGGCGGGCTGGCGCTTTCAACGCCGATTACGCTCTTCCTCGTTCCGACTTTCCTGGTCGCGGTGCGAGGGCGCGACTACAGGCTGACGCCCCAGGCTGACCGCTCCATCGCTCCGCTCGCCGGACGGTAACACCTGGCGCGAAACCAGGCTGTTGACCGTGCCGCGAGCGGAGCGAGCAGGCTACTTCTTCGCGAATAGCTTCGCGTACTCGCCGTAGCCTTCGGCAGCAAGCTTGCCTACCGGAATGAAGCGCATCGACGCGGAGTTCATGCAGTAGCGCTGGCCCGTCGGCTTCGGCCCGTCGTCGAACAGGTGACCGAGGTGCGAGTCCGCGTGTGCGGAGCGCACTTCAGTGCGTGACATGCCGAAATGACGATCGGTCTTCATCTTTACATTTTCGGGAACGAGGGGACGCGTGAAGCTCGGCCAACCCGTGCCCGACTCGTACTTGTCGCGCGAACTGAACAGCGCTTCGCCAGACACGACGTCGACGTAAATGCCCTCTTCGTGGTTGTCCCAGAACTCATTCTGGAACGGACGCTCCGTCGCATCGCGTTGCGTCACATCAAACTGAATGGGCGACAGCTTGGTCTTGAGATCACCCTCGCTTGGCTTTTTGTAGCTATCTGTCACTTTACTTTCTCCCTTGGCCAGTACGGCGGACGATTGCGCCACTGCGCGACCGGGGCCTGCAGCAGTGGCAATGGCGACCAGCGCAACGAACAGACTGCGCGGCGCTCGACTCTGAAACGACATGGGTGGCTCTCCTCGACGTGGGACTACTAGCTATACGCCTCGAGGAGGAAAAGAGTTCTCTCCCGACGCTAATTTGCCGCCTTTCTGGGTTCGGAGGGAGAGGTCCAGGTCGAGACGTTTACGTCAACGGGAAGTTTGATGTCCGCCACCGCGCGCGCGACGTCGAGCATGCCTTGCCAGACGCCGGCAAAGGCGAATCCGACGTCCTGCGGAGCCTTTCCCTCGTCGAAGCCGCGACCGCTCGCGATCCACATTCGCGGCTCGTCGGTGACATTCGCATTGGCGAACTCGAGCACGAGATCGTCGTGAACGGTCTGCGCGTTATGTGCGTGCGCATACACACCGGGCCGGTAACGTCCATCAGACAGGAGCGCCTTGGCCCACGTCCGGTAGTATTGGCGCATCGCCTCCGGCATCGTCTCCATCCGCTCGATGTCGAGAAAGATGACAGAGCCACGCGCAAATCCCTCGCGCGTCGCGACGGCAATGGCATCGGCGCCGTCGGCGCCGCCGCGGACGGGGCCGAGAAGGTTGGCGTTGCATCTTGCGCCGCTCTTGGTGAGTGCCGCGACTTTCGCTGCGGACAACGGCTGTGGCTGTCGACCCCAAGTCTGTTGACCGACGTATACCACCGCCAACCCCCATCCCATGCTGGTGAGCAACTCTCGTTGGCCCACCCACGACGCGTCCTTGTGGCAGGGCGACGGCAGATAATACCCGACCCAGCTGTAAGGAGCTCCCGGCGCCTCTTTCCAGGCGCGCATGGTTCTTTCGCCTGGAAACGTGTGGGTGTCGAACCCCAGACTCTTGCCTGCTTTGGCCTCATCGGCAAGTGGAGCGTGCTGGCCAGTGACAGCGGCGGCGACCTGCGCGACGGTTGCCGCGGCCTGAACCATACCTTCGCGCGCGCTCGCGGCTTCTGTTGACGTTTCGCCGCAGCCGAGCACCACCCCGACCAGTCCGAGGAAGATCGAGGCGCCCTGAAGAATCGTTCGCGGATCGGTGCGGCGCATATTGGCCCAGGTACGCAACAGTCGTACACATGCGCCATGCGTTTATCGTACTCAGCGGCAATATTTGCCCTTTTGGCACGCGAAACCTTCAGTCCGTACTGTCAGTCGCGCCTGATCGTCACTTGTTTGGGTCGTGTGTATCGACTCGGTTGCCATCGCCGATGGCGGGTTGGGAACTGGCTCCCTACCTTGAACGAACAGTCACCTCTGATGTCCCTCCCCACGACAATTCCCGGCAACCGGGCCATCCTCGTTGCTGAAGACAGCAGCGACCAACGCGCGATGTATGTCGAGATTCTCGTAGGCGCCGGTTATCGAGTGCTCGAAGCAAGTGACGGAGAAATGGCGGTCGCAGTCGTCCGGAAGGAGCGTCCGGGCCTCGTACTCATGGACGTGACGATGCCTGGAATCAGTGGTTGGAACGCCGTGCGCGCGCTCAAGGAAGATCTCGATACGAGATTCATTCCCATTATTGTCATCACAGGCCTGGTGGGGACATCTGATCGTGACGCATCCATCGCGTCCGGCGCGGACCAGCATCTCGCCAAGCCTGTCCCGCCTCTACAGTTACTGGCGGAAGTCCGGAAGTTCCTGCCACGGTGATTACGGGACATTTCGGCGTTGCTGGCATCGCGCGCAGCGTCACGCGCACGAAGATGAACTCTGGCCTCTTCATCGCCGTTGCGCTCGCGTCGCTCACTCCGGACATTCTGGACGGGCTGTATTTCGCCCTCGGAATCTGTAGTCCGTTCGGGCTGTATTCGCACACGCTGCACGCCATTGTGCTCGAGGCGGCCGTCGTCGGAGGTGCTGCGCTTCTCATAACTGGATCTCGTGTCACGGCGCTGAGCTTTGCCGTGATCATTTTCCTGCATATCCCGGCAGACCTCATTACCGGGCACAAGCTGCTCCTTCCGGGCGGTGAAATGATCGGGCTCTTCTGGTACGAAAAGCCCCTTTTTGACTTTGTGCTTGAGGTGCCGACCGTAATTCTGGGCTGGTGGGTGTTGCGTCGGCGCGGCTTGGCGCCGCAGTGGGCGGCGTCAGTCTGGGCACTCACCCTCGTACTCCTCGTCCAGACAACGTTTGACGTCCTATCGACCGGCTCCTCCAGGGGCGTGAAGCCGAGTGCGTGTTATTCCGACGCGGGCAGTACCGTGGTGATGCACGGTCTGGTCGGACTGCGCTGAAGGCCCCATGTTAGCCAACGCCGTCGTCGCGCTAATTCCACCCTGTTCGGCCTCCTGCATGCGAGCGGGACTTTGCGGACGCCATCGGTGTACGAGTACGGGCGACGCCGCGCTCGCGAGTACCCAGGTCGATTCCGAGCGCAATTTTGCCGATACGTGATCAACAATGCCTATAACTCCCGACGACGATCCACTCGCGGCGTTCGAGCTTCCCCCAGACCTGATGACGTCGACCTTCGAGCACGCGATCAGCGATGACGCGGGCACGGCGCACGAGCGGGGCCATGCGGTCGCAGCGGCACTCCAGCGTCGGCTCAAGGGCAGCACAGTGGAATACGGATTTCCCGGGATCGTTACTGCGCACATGAAGTCGGGAGCCATTGCGCGGTGCGGCGGGCCGGCGATCGGTTGGCTCATCGATGTCGAGCGGAGGCCCGGCGCCGACCCAGTGACGGTGGAGGTCAGTGTGGCAGATGACGAAGTCGATCCGGTTCGCGTCGCCGAGATTCTTGCGAAGGCGCTGCGAAAGTACTGAGCCGCGCTAGGCCCTGGCCGTTACGCGCCGCTCGTTGTCATCGCGTTGGCCGAGGAATTCGCCAATGGCCGCCAGCGATTCGATGTGATCGCAGAAGATCTTGAACGTCGCAAGGAGCGGGACTGCCAAAAACGCCCCGGGTACGCCCCAAATCCAGAAAAAGAACGCAAGCCCGATAAAGATCGCGACGGGATTGAGCGTCAACCGGTGTCCGAGCACCAGCGGCGTGGCAAAGTTTGCCTGCAGCACGTTGATCGCGAGAAAACTTCCTGGAATCGCGAGCGCGTGCCCCATCTCGGGGAACGTGCTCAGGCCAGCCAGGGTGAACACGACCACTGCCGTGAGCGCACCCAGATAGGGCACGAACTCCAAACACGTAACAAGGGCTCCCCAGAGCAG
>JBDTXZ010000154.1:0-7139 GCA_040005935.1 bacterium
CACTGCGCTTCATTCTCGCTGATGATCACGTGAGCACAGTGATTCCCGGCATGCGAAGCGTCGCGCATGTGCACGCGAACCTCGCGGTCAGCGATGCGGCGCCGCTGTCAAGCGATACGATCGCGCGGATGCGGGCGCATCGCTGGGATCGCGAACCCAGCGAGTGGTCGAGCTGAAGTTGCTGCCTTAGGGCCTCGGCAACGACGTCGCTGGCGCCTTGCCGTCCGCGGCAATCAGGTTGAGAAAGATGCGCGCCGCACCGGGCACACCAGCGGGCAGCTGACGAAACAACGCCAGTGTGTTGTAGACATACGCGCCCTTCCCGATCGCCGCGATGAGCACCGCGTTCTCGTTCGGCGCCTCGCCAGGATCGTGCATCTCGAACACATGCTGATAGTGCGGATCCGCCGTCGTCGGCATGTAGGTCGAGCGCTCCTGCACCCAGTTGAGAAAGTCGCTCTCTGTGATCCTGTTCGGACCAGCGAGCAGACTCGCACCAGGGGCAAGCACCTTCACCGGCGCCGTCTCCTCCGTCACCCGCTCGGCCGTGCGCGACAGCGTAATCGGGTACGGAAGAATTCCCGGCGTCTGCATCTCGGTTTGTCCGTACTGCACCACGACCGTTCCACCCGCGCGCGCGAACTCCTGCAGCCGGCTCGCGTGCGCAACGAGCGCCGGACTGGCCGCGAAGGCACGAGGGCCGACGACGATTGCGCCAAACTTCGACAAGTCGACCCGACCGAGTTCTTCGGGCGACACCAGCGTTACCGCAAGGCCGAGTTGCGCGAGCATCGTCGCGACGTTGTCGCCGACGCCGCGGATGTACGCGATGGTCGTCTTGGGCGGAAGCCTTGCCTCCACGGCTTCGACGTCGACGCTTGCAGCGCGGTAGAACCGCATTGGACGAATGTGATCGTAATGCAGCGGCACATAGCCGGACACGAATGTCTCGTCGCCACTCTCGGCCGTTGCACGCACGACGTGACGCCCAGCAGGCAGTGAACCCTTGACGTGAAACGCGAGGACCGCATCGGCGAACGGCTCGATGGCCACGTGCCGGACGAGCGAGTCCACCTTCAGCTGCGACGGTGCCGCGAGCGTCACCGTGACGCCGCGCGCGGCTGCGCTCGCGTTGTGCAAACGCACGTTGTACGTGCGCTCGAAGGGCGCGTTGGCGCGCGCGTACTCGACTTCTGCATCGAACAGCACGCTGATTCCGGGCACGGTAGACACGGGCCGACGCTGCTCGCCGCGAGCCGGATCTGCGTAGCGGTAGACAATCGGGCCGGCATCCACCTCGATGGGAACGCCGGCGATATTCAACTTTACCCGCGCATGGGAATCCGCGACGTGATCCTCACCGATGCCGATGTTCTGTGCGGCGATGGTTCCTGACGGCGGTGGGATGAACACGTCTCCCTGCTTGCCCTGCGCGAGCCACCATGGCACGGCTGGCGTCGACGGCGTGATGCGCACGGTCATCTGCGCGGCGCTGTCCGCCGGAATCGTCACGGCACGTCCCGCAACCTGGCCACCGCCGGCCGACTGCGTCCACGCCGTCGCACTCTCCAGAACAACGGCAGAACGTCCCTGGTTGTACACCGAGATGGTAACCGGCAGCGTGTCACGCACCGCGACCAACTCACGCGGTGCAGTTGCTTCCACAAGGACTCCGGCCGACGCGAGCAATCCCGCGCGCGCACGTGACTCCGCGGTCTCGAGTGAGATGGCGAGATCGCCGACGACGCCTTCACATCCCACGGCGAGTCCACCGCGTGGACACCCCAGCTTGTCGCGCACTGCCGAGAGCAAGCGCGACACGCGCGCGAGCGGCGCGACCATCGGTGCTGGTGACGCGATATTCTCGACTGCACGCGCGACCGCAATCGCAGCTGGTAACGAATCAAGCGCCGCGCGCTCCGCCACTGGTAACGCGACGGCGCGGAAGCGCGACCAATCTTGCGCAACATCCTGTAGCGGCGACGTCTCGCGCTTACCCGCCTCACTCACACGCGACACTTCGAGCTTCAGGTAGTCCAGCGAAGTGCCGCGTCGCTGCAAGCTGCCGAAGCCTTGCGACAAATGCTGCGAACGGCTCTCCGACGAAATCTCCGCGTACGTCCGGCCGCGCAACGCACTCAGCTCGCCAACATTGAACGTCACCGTTGCTTCCGCTGGTGTGAAGCGCGATGCGCGATAGAACTTCGCCGGCGACCATGCGCCGAGTCCCAGTGTCATGCGCGATGGAAAGCGGACGGTGTCCGCGGCTGCATCGAACGCTTCGCGCGCCAAAATCGCCGACACTTGATGATGTCCATGTCCATCGCGCGGCGTGCCCGAAAACACGGCGACAATCACCTGCGGCCGGAACGCGCGCACGACCGTCACGACGTCGCGCAGAATCGAGTCCTTCGGCCAGTGCTTATACGTTTCCTCGGCCGTCTTCGAAAAACCGAAATCATACGCGCGCGAGAAAAACTGACGTCCGCCGTCGAGCCGGCGCGCGGCCAGCAGCTCCTCCGTGCGAATCATGCCGAGCAGCACACCCAGCTCGTTGCCGATGAGGTTTTGTCCGCCGTCGCCGCGCGTGAGGGAGAGATATCCCGTCTCCACTTGCCGGCCGCGCGCCAGCCACGTGATGAGTTGTGTGTCTTCGTCATCAGGATGCGCACCGATGACGAGGACGCGTGCCGTGACGTCGAGTCCGGCTACCGCTTCACCCAAGACGGTCGCGCCGCGCTCCTGAGACACAAGGAGGCGCGGCGCGGTAAGAACGAACGACACAGCGAGGAGCAAACAGAACCGACGATTCATGTCAGACCTTGGTAGTTTTTCGCTTCGCGCTGACTGGTGCGAGCGTGAGCACGTCCGTGACAATGCGTTTCTGCTCGATCTTGTGCGCCTCTGAGTAACCCTCGGCAGGGCTCGCGCGTTCCGGACGTCCGATGTAGCGAATGGTGAGCATGTTGCCAGTGGCAACGCGCAGCTGCGGCGCGACAAACGTCCACGCGCCCATGTTCTTCGGTTCTTCCTGCGCCCACACCACATCTTCGAGGTTGGGATAACGGTCCACAACCGCGGAGACGTCTGCGCCGGGCCACGGATACAGTTCGTCCACGCGAACCAGTGCGACCCCCGTGTTCTCGCCCTTCGCCTCGAGCAAATCGTAGTAGATCTTGGCCGTGCACAGCACCAGGCGGCGAACGTCGCCCACACCAGCCCCGACGGATGGATCGTCGATCACCGGTTGGAACGAGCCCGAGGCAAGCGCCTCGATGTTCGACGCTGCCGCAGGCAAACGGAGCAAGCTCTTAGGCTGCATCAGGATGAGCGGGCAGCGCTCGCTGCGCATGACCTGACGCCGAATGATGTGAAAGTATTGCGCCGGCGTGCTCGGATAGGCGACGCACATGTTCCCTTCGGCGCAGAGCTGGAGGAACCGTTCGAGACGAGCGCTCGAGTGCTCCGGGCCGCCGCCTTCATAGCCATGCGGCAGGAGCAGCACGAGCCCACTCCACTGTCCCCACTTGGCGCGATCTGCGGAGATGAACTGATCGATGATCGGTTGCGCGACGTTGACGAAGTCGCCGTACTGCGCTTCCCACAACACCAGGTCCGTTTCAGTGGCCGTGCTAAACCCGTATTCGAAACCCATCACCGCCGTTTCGGAGAGCGGGCTGTTGTAGATCTCGAAGCGGCCAGTAGCCAGTGGAATGTTGGCGAGCGGGGTGTACGTGCCGCCCTTCTCCACGTCATGCAGCACCGCATTTCGGTGCGCGAATGTACCACGCTCGGCGTCCTGCCCACTCAACCGCACACCAATGCCGCGGAGCAGCAGCGAACCGAATGCCAGCGCCTCGGCGTGACCCCAGTCGATGAGTCCCTTGTGCAATGCGTCGCGACGACGCTCGATCACCTTGATGAGCTTTGCAGGACCCTTGAAGTCCGCCGGCCATGTAAGGAGTTGCTCGTTTAGCGTCTCGAGCTCCGCGGCGGGGACGCCGGTTTCCGGATCCATGATCTCTTCGATCACTGGATGCATCTTGGAGCCACGGGCAGGCGTTTCAGTGGACCGCGGCGCGCGCATTTCCTTGTGCAGCGCGGCCAGCTTGTCACCGAACTCGGTGTCGATCGCCTTCGCGTCCGCCTCGGACATGATGCCTTCGCTGACGAGTCGCGCCGCCCACACTTCGCGCGGCGTTGGATGCGCGCGAATGAGCTCGTACAGCTTGGGTTGCGTGAAGAACGGCTCGTCCGTTTCGTTGTGTCCCCAACGGCGATAGCCAACGACGTCGATCAGGACGTCCTTCGCGAACTTGTCGCGATACGCAACGGCGAGCCGAACCGCGATGAGACACGCCTCCGCGTTATCGGCATTCACGTGAATGACCGGCACCTCGAAGCCCTTGGCCGGGTCGCTCGCGTAGCGCGTGGACCGGGCGTCAATCGGGTCGGTGGTAAAGCCCACCTGATTGTTCACGATCAGGTGCATCGTTCCGCCAACGTGATAACCGCGTAGACGAGAGAGGTTGAACGTCTCCGGAACTACGCCTTCGCCGGGGAAGGCGGCGTCGCCGTGAATGCACAGCGGCAACGCTGCGCGCTCGTCGCGGCCGTCCGGTGCGCCGGCCACACGTTGCTTGGCGCGCGCGATGCCGGACATGATCGGGTTCACGACTTCGAGGTGACTCGGGTTGGGCACCAGCTCGATAGAGACTGTCTTGTCGCCGACCTTGCGTTCGTTCGTAAAGCCGAGGTGATACTTCACGTCACCGGTGCTGCTGTACGCGCTGGCGTCGCCCTGACGGCCTTCGAACTCGCCGAACATTTCGACATACGACATGCCCATCACGTGCACGAGCACGTTGATGCGGCCGCGGTGCGCCATGCCCATCACGACTTCGCGCGCGCCGCTGCCTGCGCTGCGCTCGATCGTCTCGTCCATCATGGGCACGAGGATGTCGTTGCCTTCGATGGAAAAGCGCTTGTAGCCCTTGTAAGCGCGCTCGAGGAATCGCTCAAGCCCGTCGACCTCAGTGAGCCGCCGCAGCACCGCGATTTTTTCGTCGGACGTGAGCGGATGCGTAACCGAGCCGTCCTCCATGCTATGCCGGAACCACGCGCGCTCTTCTTCGCTGCCGAGGTGCGTGAATTCCACGCCGAGGGAGGTGCAGTAGACGTCGCGCAGTCGTTCGACGACGTTGGCCGCTGAGCCAACGGAATATCCGAGTGCGGACGCTGGTACGTCAGCGAGTTCTGTTTCCTTGATTCCGTGGAACTCGGCGGTCAGCTCTGGTGCGCCTGGCGGTGGTGTGCCGAGCGGGTCGAGTTGGACGGCGAGATGGCCGTATTCCCGAATGGCTTCGACGAGGGATCCCGCTGCGGCGGTTTTGCGGAGGAGCCGGTCGTCGGACTGGGCTGCGCCGGCAGTGCCGGCGAGGGATTCTGCGGTGCGAAAGAACTGTCGCCACGACTCGTCCACCGACGACGGGTCACGCCGGTACGCTTCGTATGTCTCGGCGATATATCCGTCGTTGAAGACGGTTGTCGTCGGGGGAAAGGTGCTCATGGCTCTCAATTTAGCTGGGGCTGCGCGGGTACGGACAGCGGGAGGTTGGACCGACCGTTGAGCGATTTACGAAGTGTCCCGGTTGCGCTTGTGGAGATCGACGACGACATATGACAGGTGTACTTTGGGCGCAGCGTTCGGGCAATTCGCGAGTGCCTGCTGCGTATCATCGATCTCGCCGACCGCACGAGACGGCGCAGCCGCCGCGTCTTACCGATGTCCGTGGACTGGTTTGTTACCCATGTCTCCGGATCGTACCCGCGAGCATTGGGCCACTCGTTGCGGTCCCAGGGACGGAGAGAGCCGTGAGCGCACCAAATCTCCTCATTCAGGTCGAGCCGTGGGATGGATCGGCACTCCTCTACGCGCCCCTCGCGGCGAAGACGTCCCAGGATCCGACCAATGGGCAGCTCCTGCTCATACTGACGATCACGAACAATGAGCCGTTGCCGATCAGGCTGATGAACGTGACGGTGTCCTTCATTGGGCCGCCGATCGTCGGACCGTCGGTGAATGAGGTCACGACCGATCCGGGCGGCTCGCCGGTGGTGAAGGGCCTAACGATTCCGGCAGGGCAAACGGGGCAATGGACTCTCCTCGAATACTGGAACGACAACATCCTCCTGCCGATTCCGGCTCCCGGCGCGGTCACGCTCAGTTTGTTCTGTGAGACGTTCAGCGTTCCGGCGGAGGTGTCGATGCCTCTCGCGCAATATGCCGGCCCAGCGATGGGCGGTTATGCCTTCCCTGCCAAGACCGCGGACCTCGTGCGAGGCGAGTACTGGACGGGGTTCAGTAGCGGCGATTACCACCGAGCACGCGCCTACGACCTCAAGGTGTACGCCTACAACGGCCCGTCGGACGGATGGCAGGCATTCGCCGCCGGAGCCGACCTTGCGAAGAATGAAAGCTTTCTCGCTTGGGACAAGCCGATTTATGCCATCGCTGACGGAGTGGTGAAGCACTTCTGCGACACCATGCCCAACAACACGCCCGGGCAACTTCCCTCCTCGCCTGCATTCAACGAAGGCAACCATCTGTACATTCAGCACGGCGTCGACCTGGTACTCTATGCCCATTTCAAGACGGGCACACTGCACCCCGCAGTTCAGTCGGTTGGCGCATCTGTCGTTGAGGGGCAGCTACTCGGTCGTGTGGGAAACTCAGGACGCTCTTTCGACCCGCACTTGCACATCTCGGTACTTCGCACCGCGACACTGCCGCCCCCGGAAGGGCCACTCCGTCCACTGCCATTCGGCAACGTCTACGTACTGGATATCAACGCCGTCAGTACGTCCGTTTGGCCACCCGACAACGATGCGCCGTGGAATGCCGTCTCCGCGCAATGCTTACCGAGTGTGCTCTCGGCAATCTGGCCCGGCGACCTGCGCCTGGGCAGGAAATCACCCGTTGATCGGATGTCCACTGTCATCTATATGCTCGCCTGGTTCTGGTTGGTCATCGTCGGTGGCCTGATGCTCACACCCCGCGGTCCGTACTGCGTCGTCTGCGGTCCGGCACTGTCTCGGGGGGCGGGAGCCGTCTCAGTTGTGCTCGGGGCATTGGGGCT
>JBDTXZ010000155.1:0-7119 GCA_040005935.1 bacterium
GACGCCGTTTCCTTTTCCCAGGTAGCGAGCGCTTTATCGAGCCGCGCGCGAACCTTGTCCAACTCGGCACCGAGTTTGTGCGCCTGTTGTACACCCGTGGAACGCGTATAGAGCTCCGGATCGTCCAGCGTCGTCGTGAGACGCGAAACTTCGGCCTCCAGTTCCGCCACCTCGCGCTCCGATTTGTCCGCCCGCTCGCGCGCGCTCTTGAGAGCCTTACGCGGATCTTCCGCATTCGGCCGCTCTTCACGGTGTGACGTGCGCTTCTTCTCGTTCACGCGCCGAAGCGCAACTTCCTCCGATGCACGCACCGACGCAGCGTGTGCACGCTCTTCGCTCACGACCTCCCATTCAGCAAAGCTGCCGTCGAATTCCGTGATGTGCGTGTCATGCAGCACCCACACCTTCGACGCCAGCGCTCGCAGCATCGCACGATCGTGGCTCACGAGAATAACTGTTCCCTCGTAGCCTTCGATAGCATCCTCCAGCACTTCGATCGTTTCGACGTCGAGATGGTTCGTTGGTTCGTCGAGCACCAGCAGGTTTGCGTGCGAGAGCATGAGCATCGCGAGCGCCACGCGTGCACGCTCGCCCCCGGAGAGCGTCTGGGCCTTGCGTTGCACCTCGTCGCCAGAAAAACCGAAGCGCCCAAGGTGGCCTTGAATCATCCGGCGCTCCCACTGCGGACGCATCTCCTCGATGGCGTGATACAGCGTCTTGTCGAGCGGTACCTGACCAAGATTCTGATCGTAGTACGCCACACGAATCGAGTTGCCCACCTTCAGTTCGCCAGATTCTGGCTCGCGCTCACCAACAAGCGTCTTGAGCAGGGTAGACTTGCCAGAGCCATTGGGGCCAAGAATTCCCAACCGGTCGCCGCGCATGAGACGTCCGCTGAAACGGTCAATGAGCGTGCGCTCCGGCACGGCGATCGTCACGTTGTCCGCCACGGCAACCTGATCACCCCCGCGTTCAGCAATGTCCAATCGCAAGGACATCACGCCATCCTCACCGACCGGAGAACTCAGGCGCGGTAACCGAGCGAGAAGCTTGCGACGTCCCTTCGCCTGCTTCGTGTTTTGGCCAGCCAGGTTCCGGGCGATGTAGTCCACCTGCGCAGTGATAATTTTCTGTTGTTTGTCGAAGGCGCGCTGCTGTGCGAGCCGACGCTCCTCGCGCTGGGTGATGAATGCTTCGTACCCGCCAGTGTACGTCGTCGCCGTTCCTCCCTCGAAGTGGAGCACATGGTCCACGACCGCGGCAAGGAACGCACGATCGTGGCTCACGAGCACGATTGTTCGGTCGCTCTCCCGCAAATACTGCTCGAGCCATTGCGTCGTTTCGAGGTCGAGATGGTTCGTCGGTTCGTCCAGAAGCAGGATGTCCGACGGCGCGACTAGCTGACGGGCCAGCCCCACACGACCGCGCTCCCCGCCGCTGAGTTGCGTGAGCCCCTGGGTACGAGCGGTGGCTGCATCGAATCCAAGTCCCTGGAGGACCGCATCAACGCGCGGCGCAATGGTATAGCCACCTTCGCGCTCGAAACGCTCCAGATCTCGGCCATAGCGAGTCATCGCCGCTTCGTCGCCGACGTCCGCGAGCGCATGCGCCTGCTCCGCCAGTGATTGCTCCAACGCGAGGAGGTCGGCGAACGGGCCTGCAGCCGCTTCCCATACGGTGGCCGCTGTTCCAAAGTCGCGGTGCTGGCCCAGAAGCGAAAGTGTGAGGCCCGACTGTCGCGCCACTGTTCCCTTGGATGGCGCCAAGTCGCCAGTCAGCAGGCGGAAGAGCGTTGTCTTGCCAGTTCCGTTACGGCCAATCACGCCCCAGCGCTCACCTGCGCTGATCGTCACGGTGATGTCCAGAAAGAGCGTCGTCGGGCCAAATTCGACGCCGACATTGCCCAAGGAGACCTGCGTCATTTCGCCATCGGGCGTGCTGAGCACGACATTATCATTTTGCCAACCAGCTTTTCCACGTCGTCTCCGCCGCGCCAATCGTCAGCGCATTACCATGCCGCACAAGCGGCATTTTCAGTATAAGTGGCTCATCCATCAGGATTTCCAACCAGCGTTCATCACCGTACCGCGCCGTTCGGAGGCCGATCTCAGCGAACCGGCGCGACTCCTCATCCACAAGCGCTGCGACGCCGAATTTTTGCGCGAAGCGGGTCAATTCTCCACGCGAGGCCGCACGCTCCATCAGGTCCACGAAGTGCGTTTTCATACGACGTTCAGCAAAGAAACGCAGTGCCTTCCGAGTCTCTGCGCTTTTCTTCGCTCCGAAAATCTGAACGTCCATGCACGCAACACTGGTATAATGGAGCGGCGCGGAATGGTCCGCGCCCTCATCAACTTCGTTTTTTCGCCCCGTGAGCCCCTCCAGCGAACTTACCTATACCCCCGCGTGGTGGGTACCGGGAGCGCACATGCAAACCATGTGGGGCAAGCTGTTTCGTCGACCGCCTGTCGTGGCGACGCGGATGGAGCTATGGCCAACACCTGATGATGATGAGATCGAAGTGCATCGGCTCGATGCACCATCTGGGAGCAGTGAACGCACACCACACTTGATCCTTCTGCACGGCCTCGAGGGGACGATTCGCTCCAATTACATCCACGGTACACTCGCCCAAGCCCACGCTCGTGGCTGGTCAGCAGACATACTCATCTTCCGTGGTTGCGGCGCGACGATGAACCGGCAACGGAGGATGTATCACTCCGGCGAGACGTCTGATCTGAATCTGCTTGTACAACGGTCCGTGAGTACTCACCCCGATCAACCAATCGTGCTGACCGGGTTTTCACTCGGCGGAAACGTGCTGCTGAAGTGGCTGGGCGAGCAGGGCGCTGCATTGCCCCCGCAAGTTCGCGCCGCCGCCGCCGTCTCAGTTCCGTTCGATCTCGAACGCGGCGCTCGGCAAATTGAAAACGGGTTCGGGCGGGTATACACCTCGCATTTTCTTCGCACGCTGAAGGCGAAAGCCCGAATCAAGCTGGAGCATTTCCCAGGACTGTTCGATCTCAGCACGATGGAGAACGCTCAGACACTGTACGATTTCGACGACGCCGTTACAGCTCCAGTGCATGGATTCCGCGATGCTCATGACTACTACAGTCGCTCCAGCTCCCTTCAGTTTTTGTCGTCAATCAAGCTACCAACGTTACTTCTCAGCGCGTCTGATGACCCATTTTTGGCGCCAGAAACGCATGATAGTGTTCTCATGATGGCACAGTCAAATGGAGCCTTGGCAGCTGAGATGCACAAGAAAGGCGGGCACGTCGGCTTCGTGAGCGGCCGCTCTCCCTTTCATCCAAACTATTACGCGGAAGAGCGTGTCGCGGAGTTTCTCGCTCGCGAATTGTCACTCTGACAAACACAGGATTGTTCGCCATCGCATTCGTTGCTTCACCGTTCGAACCTTCAAACCCAATTCGTGTCGTACTTATTTCTCGCCTCGTTCTTCGGTGGATTGCTCCTCGGCGTCCGGATCATGCTTTTTGGTGCCGAACGTCAAAAGCGTCCGTCGGCTGACACGTTGCCACTTCGTAGATGGGAGCCGGCGGTGGTCGCATTCCTTCTCATGTTCGGTGTGGTTGGTTATCTGCTCTCGCGCAATGCTGGAAGCTCCCTTGCAGCCAGCGTGGCAATTGCGACCGGCGGCGCAGTTGTTTTTGCCGCCATTGTCACGAAACTGGCAATTGCCACAGCGCGACTTCAGCCCGAGCACGACCCTGACGATCCGCGCTACGTCCTTCAGGGTCGCGTTGGTGTCGTAACCGTCGCAATTCCGGCGCGGGGTGAAGGGATGATTCGCTATGAAGAAGCAGGATCAGCCCCAACGGTACGTGCCCGAGACATCAGTGGCGGGGCAATTGCCATTGGCCAAGAGGTATGCATCGAACGCGTCGAGGACGGCGTGGCGCACGTAGAGCTCTGGGCGCTGGTGGAAGAGCGACTCTAGCTCGAACTCCATATCGCACGTGTGTGGCGAGACGATCGGCGCCAGGGTCTTTCGATTCGACGGCAGGAAGGAGAATAGCTCATGTCGGAACTGGCAATCTTTTCCCTCGTGTTCGGAGGCTTTTTTATCCTCCGTGGCATCGCGGCGACGGTTTTTTTCTACTTCATCCTGCCTGAAGGCGACCGCTGCCCCAATTGCGACGCCGTAACATTGCGCATGGAGTCTCGCCGTTGGAACCTGTTCTTCCCTCGCCTGCGCTCGAGTTGGTGCTACGAGTGTAATTGGCACGGCTTCCTCCGTCGGGGGCAACTGACGCCCGCATCAACACCGCGCGCCTTGACGAAGACGCCCTGACCATGACTCAGACGAGCGTAGGTCCTGCTGCGCGCGCGAGGACTGCGAGCCATTCTGGCCAACTTCCTGATAGCTCGAAGAAGTCTTCGTAGTAGGTCAGGCCGTTGCTCTCGAGCTCGTCGACGAGCGTGCCGAGCGCGTCGATGTCGTAAATGGGTCCAAGTGCCAGAAGATCTCCTTCCACGCGAAACTCGGCGTCGGTGAGTCCCAGTCGCGCATCGAGTGCTGCGCGTGTGAGCCCAGCGCGCTCGTACGCCTCGCGACGAAAGAACAGCGTCGGAACACCCTGCGCGACCGAGAGTGGCATAAGTCCTCTTCGTGTGTAGCGCGCCTAGCGCGCGCAAGTAAGGCGTTGGATGAATACGGCCGCCCGATCTGCTGCCATCGTCAACGAGTTCCAATTCACCGGCTCTTCAAGCGAATGCGCGCCAAGTCCAGAAACGCCCATGCCATCCATTCCTGTCGTGTACGGCGCGACGAATGAGACGTCCCCCCGCTCCTCGGCTCTCCGGCGGATCATCCTCGACAGGACCGTAGCCGAGTGAGTGGCTCAGCGCGTTGAACTGCGCGAGTGACGCTGCGCCTCCATCACGGAAGGTGATCTCCGATTTACTCCCGGCAAGTTTTTTCGTTTCGCCCGCGGAGAGAATTGCGGGCCCAGTAGCCACCGGCTGAATATTCGGTATTGCCGGGGACGGCGGTGAGCTGAAATGATCACATGCGCCGAGTATTGCAACAGAGCCTGCGACGGCGAGTTGGGTGCGTAGCGAGTAACGAGTGGGCCTTCGTGTGTGTGAGGAGTTGAACGTGCGTCGAAGTTACCGCCCGCACTATCTTTCGGAATGTCGCTTTCCACAGCCTCGTTCGAAGCCGAGTTCGACGTGCTGGTCATCGGTGCCGGGCATGCGGGCACGGAGGCCGCTGTCGCAGCGTCACGGCGCGGTGCACGCACTGCACTTGTTACCAGCGCGCTCGAGACGATCGGCCAGATGTCGTGCAATCCTGCCATCGGTGGCGTCGCGAAAGGCACCGTCGTGCGCGAAGTCGATGCGCTTGGTGGCATCATGGCCCGGGCGACTGACATGGCAACGCTTCAGTTTCGAATGCTCAATCGCGGCAAGGGTCCCGCGGTGTGGGCACCGCGGGCACAATGCGATCGCGGCCTGTATCGGCGAGCGGTGCGGACACTCATCGAGGAGCATGCGCTGTTGGCAACGGTGCAGGGAACCGTCGCCCGCTTGCTGCTGGATGGGAATCAGGTGATCGGTGTCGAAACGCTCGAAGGGCGGCGCTTTGGTACACGAACAGTCGTTGTCACGACTGGCACATTTCTCCGTGGACGTATTCACATTGGCACGACGACATCACTTGCCGGCGGGAGGGCAGGTGAGACATCCGCGACACATCTCGCCGAACAGCTGGAGCATGCCGGGCTGGAAGTTGCGCGCTTCAAGACTGGAACGCCGCCGCGCATCGACGGCCGAACGGTCGACGCGTCGAAGCTCGATCGACAGGAGAGCGAGATCGAGCAGTTCGATTACAGCTGGTCACACTTCTGGCCTGCTCCTCGGCGCGATTCTAATGGCGTCACGCGCCATCCACCGCAGCTGCCGTGTCTCATCACGTTTCTCGGAGCCGAGGGCAAGCAACTTGTCGAGACGCACATCGGTGAGTCGGCGATGTATGGCGGCGCTATCGCATCTCGTGGCCCTCGGTATTGTCCGTCCGTCGAAGACAAGATTGTAAAGTTTCCAGACGCAGAACGTCATCAGCTCTTTCTGGAGCCGGAGGGGCACGACACGCACGAGATGTACGTCAATGGCCTTTCGACGTCATTGCCTGCGCCCGTACAGCTCGAGATTCTGCATTCTGTGCCCGGTCTCGAGCGTGCGCGTATGACGCGTGCTGGCTACGCCATCGAGTACGACTATTATCCGCCAACGCAGCTCGACACGACGCTTCAAGTCCGCGCACTTCCGGGTTTGTTCTTCGCGGGCCAGATCAATGGGACGACCGGCTACGAGGAAGCCGCCGGCCAAGGCGTTGTCGCGGGGGCAAACGCGGCTGCGCTCGCACTTGGTCTCTCGCCGCTGATGCTTGGACGCGAGTCGTCGTATATCGGCGTGCTCGTCGATGATCTCGTCACACGCGGTGTCGATGAGCCCTATCGGCTCTTTACATCACGCTCGGAGTTTCGGCTCACAGTGCGGCAAGACAACGCGATACGCCGGCTCGCACCGACTGCGTTGCAGCTTGGTCTGTACACTGAGCAGGAGGCGGCAATTGTCGCGCGTCGTCTTGCGGCGGAAGAGGAAGCACGCGCGCTTGCAGATGCGACGTCCATGCGGCCTGAGGATGCCTTACCTGTTCTTTCTGCCGCTGGCAGCACGCCGCTCGTTCATGCGGTGCGCGTGTCCGAGGTTGCCCGACGTCAGCACATTTTTCTTGGCGATCTATTTCGCGCGATGGGCGTCGGTGCTGACCTTCCAGCTGATGCGGTGATCAGCACGGACCTGGAGCTCAAGTATTCGGGCTATTTCGACCGCGAACGCACGCAAGCTGACAAGCTTCGCCGGATGGGTGAGTTTCCACTCGACGCTGCGTTACCGTATGGTGAAATGCAGTCGCTGTCGCTTGAAGCTCGACAGAAGCTCTCACGTCTTCAACCACTCACGCTCGCCCAAGCAGCAGGCGCGCCCGGTGTGAGCCCGACTGATTTGCAGAATCTCGTAATCGAAATTGAGCGACGACGCCGTGACGTGTCGTCGACTCGCGGTCGAGTGCGGCGCCGAAAGGCTTAG
>JBDTXZ010000156.1:0-7110 GCA_040005935.1 bacterium
CTGCTGCACGTACCCGGTGACGCCGACCACCTCGATCAGGTCCGCCGGTTCGAACGGACGTTGAATGCTGAGAAAGACGCTCGCGAGAAAGTTCTCGGTGATGTCACGGAACGCGATACCAACAGCGAGGCCGATCAGGCCCGTCCCGCCGACGATAGTCAACGCCAGCTGCGTGAGTCCCATCACGCGCAGGATCACGTACACGCCGAGCAGGAGGACCAATACCCCCGTCGCCCTGGCGATCACGGACCGCAGGAGCTTGACGCGGACGCGCTCGTGCAGCACGCGACGCGTTCCCCGCGCCGCCACCATGGCCGCACCGACCGACAGCACGAGTACGATGGCGCCAAACGCGAGCGACGGCAGCGCGCCAATGACATCGCGCCAGAGTACCAGTAAACCCTGCGATGCAGGGCGAAAGTCCCACATGGACGGACCTGGCACCGTGATCCGGTTGACGACGGCGACAACATCCTGCGTATTGCGCGCAAGATCGCCGGCCCACGTCCGCAACTGGCCTGTCGACGCAGTCCCCTCGAGAAACACAACGCCCGATTGAACGCGTACGCGCGGTGCCTCGAACCAGCCAGTCGCCTCGAGGACACTCAGCAGGCGCCGACGAATCTGCTCGTCTCGCGCCACCGGGTTGACGTCGACCTTGGTCTTCGCGAGCGACAGATCAGGAGATCCCGCGTCGACGTTGGAGCGCGCGCCGACGGTCGTCGATGTGTCTTGCGCCGGCAACGCGGACGCGGCGGAGAGCACGCTCGAGGCGCCGACCAACGCAATGAAGAGCCGTCGGATCAATTGCTTCGCCTGCTCACGGGACACTCACCCGAGCGGGCGCCTTTACATGGGCTCAACGACAAATGCCTCCACTCAGCAATGCGCGCCACTTCCCGGGGGCGGGCAAGAACCGATCCAGTCGGCACTCCGCCGTCAGCCGCCGCAGTCAGTCTCGCCGAACAATCCCAACTTGGCGGTCGCGCGTGGACACGCACATATCGAGGTCGCGGTCGGGCTGGACGATCTTCCCTACTTCGAGCTCGTCGCGTAGACCCGAGATCCATGCTCGATCGACGTATCGCCCAGCCCAGGCGGTTGTTCCTGCGTCGCCCTCATTCCGTCTTGGGCTCGTCGCGCTTCGTGCCACTCACCACTCGCATGGGCGTGGACAGCTTGAACGTAGACTCGCCCGCCTCGATTTCCACTTCTCCGAAGACCGCGAGGTGTTCGGACCCAGGCCGCGCGACGGCGCCCACGTACGTCGTCCCTTCGGGGCCGGTCTCCACCGCGCGCATCGCGACCGCGGTCCAGCGCGCGGCGCGGAAGTCCCGTGTCCGGGAGGTGCTCACCCAGAGGCGAGCCGCACGAGCGCCCGCCCTGGAGGTGACGCGCAGGCGCGCCGAGCCCGCAGCCACATCCAGGGTGAGATGGAGCGCGGTCATCGGCGATCTCGACGCGACGGCGCGGACGAACGCGAACGCGCTGGTGTTCACGTCGGGATGCGCACTCGCCTGCTGGTGCGACGCGTTCGGCAGGTAGAGCACCGACTTCTCGCCGGGAAGCCCATCCCAGTACAGGTTTAGGGCGTCGGCCGGCGTGTAGTCGTCGTTGCTCGCGAGGACGATGAGCTTGGGGGCCGTGAGGCGGTCCCGCTGGGCGTACGGGTCGATCATCGACAGCAGGCAGCGCCCCCGAGGCGACTCCGCGGCGGCGATGGTCTCCGCGAACACGCCGCTCGATCCGCTGATGACGCCGGCGACCGCCCGGTGGTGCGCGATCTGGGCCGGTGAGTTCAGCACGTCGCTTGCGATCGGGATGATGCCGGCGACGCGCGGATCGGCTGCCCCAGTCAGCCATGCGGTGTGGCCGCGCTTCGAGTGACCCGCCACCACGAAGCGTGCGATGCGCGGTGCCTCGCCGCCGCGGCGGAGCGACTGGATCACATCCATCGCCCGCACCGCACTCGCCACCATCGGCACCAGTAGCGGCCACGACTCGTCTCCCGTGCGCAGGAACTGCGCGAAGGTGTAGGCGAGCAGCGGGTCTTCCTCCCTCCCGTCGAAGATCGGTTGATTGGGGACGTCGAACAGGAACGCCGACGCTTCTCTCGTCGCCCGGCTGATCGCCTGGAGCGCCGCGGCGTCGGCAGGACCAGACGTCCCCTGGCGCAGCGACAGGAGAGCGACATCGCCGAACGCGGGCGCCGCGGGCAGGAAGACGAGCAGGCGATGCGTCCACGGCTTGCCGTGCCATCGCTGCGACACGAGCTCGATCTCCAGCACCGTGCCCTCCGCCGCGACCCGTTCGGACACGGTGCGCCAGCGAAACGCCGGATTCGGGGCCGCGAGATAGCGTGCCAGCGCGGCCGGACCGCCCGTGGCACACGGCGCCGCGTCGACCGCGCGCGCATCTGCTCCCCCCGGCTGGAGGGCGCCGATATCCGTGGATGCGGCACGCGACGGCGGCGCGCTGCACGCGGCGCCCGCCGCCATCCACGACAGCCCCACGCGGGCGAGAAAGCGAACCGGTACGGTGGGACGAAGCATCGTTGAGCGCCTGTGCGAGCGTCAGGGGGAAACGGGGCTGGTTTCAGCGAGACCAGCCGCTGAAGCAACATGACTCCTCGGCGACACCGACGTCCTACCGTGCGCAACTCGGGTGCAGGTCGAGCGTCCGGTCGGCGACATCCGGCTGAGCCGCCGGGTTCTCGTGGTGCCGGGCACGACTCCGCGATCTTCGCGCCGGCCTTGTTCGGCAGGCGGGTCCGGAACTCTCCGGGTTCTCGTTCGCTAGTGAGAGAGTGAAGAAGATAGCTACGACTCCGCAGCGTTGCGCGGGTGTAATGCGCGACAATTTCCGGTCGCATAACGAGGCGGAGCATGAATCGGGGCGCGGTGGCAGAAATCGTCGAGCCCCTGCGCGTCCACGCAGCGCTCGCCGATAAGGGGATGTTCGCGCCATGACCATGCTCCTGCTCGCGTTCCTGGGCGGCGTGCTGACAATCCTCAGCCCGTGCATCCTCCCCGTCATCCCGCTCGTCTTCGCGCGTACGGGACGGAGCTTTCGCCGCGAGATCATGCCCATGCTCGTGGGCCTCGCGCTCGCCTTCACCGGCGCCGCTCTTATCGCCAGCGCAACGGCGCACTGGATTCTGCTGGCGAACGAGGTAGGCAGAAATGCAGCGCTTGCGTTGCTCGCCGTGGTGGGTGTTGCTCTCGTGTCCACGCGCGCGGCGGCGTGGCTCACTCATCCCGCGTCACGGGCAGGCGCAGCACTGCTCGGCCGCCAGTCGGGGGTGACAACCCCGTGGCGCAATGTCGTTGTGGGCATGGCCATCGGCCTGCTCTGGGCCCCGTGTGCCGGCCCCATTCTCGGCCTCCTCATCGCGGCGTCGGCCGGCGGCGATGCGCCGCATGCGGCCCTCCTCTTTCTCACCTTTGGACTTGGGGCGATCATGTCACTTGCTGTAGTCACTTCACTCGGAACGCGCCTCCTTACGCTTCTCAAGCGCGCCGGCGCTGCCGACGTCGTTGTTCGCCGCGTACTCGGTACCGCCACGCTGCTTACTGTCGTCGCTCTCTTCTTCGGATGGGATCGCACACTGTTCGCCAAAGGCGGGCTCGTGCGAACGGCGGGCGCGGAAGAACTCCTGGTCTCACGGCTGGCGCCAAGGCCCACGTCCACCGCACCCGCCGGCACATCGCTTGACGAATTTGCCGCTGACGAGGCGGCCCGTCTAACGCCCATCGCACTCGCGCAGGCTGATGGCGTGCTGCCCGGATTCGAAGGAGGAACGGAATGGATCAACTCTCCGGCCCTCACTCCGGCCGCACTCCGCGGCAAGGTGGTACTCGTCGACTTCTGGACCTTCGAGTGCTACAACTGCCTGAACGCCCTGCCGCACGTGAAGGAGTTGTACGCGAAATACAAGGATCGCGGCTTTGTCGTGATTGGCGTGCACACTCCGGAGTTCGCGCGCGAGCGCGTGCCGGAAAACGTGCGACGCGAAGTCTCGAAGCTCGGGATTACCTATCCGGTCGTCATCGACAACGACAACAAGATCTGGCGCGCGTTCCACAATCAGTACTGGCCGGCCGCCTACTATGCCGACGCGAATGGCAAGATGCGCTTCTTCCATTTCGGCGAAGGGCGATATGAGGAGCAGGACAAGGTGGTGGCCAAACTCCTGGCGGAGCGTGACGCGAACACGACTCCGTGAGAACATGAGGGTCTCGTTCCGAGCGAAGCGAAGGGCCTGCCACTCGGCAGGCCCTTCGTTTACGTCGTCAGTCTGCCGCAGGATCAGTTGGGCAAGGCCTTCCGCACCGCCGCATCGATGTCCTGCTCGGGGCCAACGCCGGTATAGACTACCTTGCCGCCCTTATCCACCACCACGACGTACGAGGTATGCGGCACCGCAAACGCCTTCATCGCCGCGCCGTCCTTGTCGAACACGAACTGCCCGCCAATCTGCTGCTTGGTGACGTAAGCCTTCTGCTTCTCGGCGGATTGGTTTGAGGGAACGCCAACGCTCACGAACTGCACCTTGCCTGCGTACTTCTCTCGCGCCGCCTGCATCGCCGGTTCGAGCTTCTTGCACAGTGGGCACCACGTCGCCCAGAACTCCAGCACCACGGGCTCCGTGCCATACATCGCGCCGAGATCCATCGCCTTGCCCTCCAGCGATTCCACCGCGGCTCCGGGTGCCGCCGCGCCAACCTTGATCCCCATGTCCTGGGCAAACGACGTGCGTGGTGCGGCGATCGAGACGGTGACGAGTGCCGCGAGCATACCGACGCGGCCTGCAATGCGTGTCTTCATATGACGAGTTGTCCTGTGTTGATGAGGTAGTACTCGGCGACGCCGAGCAACACGAGCGCGAAGCCCCGCTTGACCCAGAGCATCCAGGGGCCCGCGCGCGGAAGGTGGAGCGACGTGTCAGCAAGAACTGCCACGACGAGCAACAGGGAACACATGCCGAGGGAAAACGCGAACAGGTACGCGAAGCCGAGCACCGCGCGCTGCGTTGCGGCTACCCAGGTAAGGACGGCGGCCATCACCGGCGCCCCACACGGCGCGGCCACGAGACCGGACACGACCCCCATCGTCACCACGCCCATGGCGCGGCCCCCGTCGCCTAGCGATGCGGCGCGGTGTTGCAGCCTCGCAGGAATGGGCACCGGTATCACGTCCGCCATCATTGCGGCGGCAAGCAGCATCACGTTCGCCATCGTGAAGGTGAGCCACGGGTTGGTGCTCACCTCGCTGAACATGTGGCCTGTCATCGCGGCCAGAATACCAAGCGACGAGTAAGCAGCCGCGAGCCCGGCCGCATAGAGCAGCGCCAAGCCGATCCGCCGCCTGCGCGCCGGCACACTGGCGCCGCCGCCGATCACGGCCACAGTGATCGGAATCATGGGATACAGGCAGGGGGTCAGGCTCGTGAGCACTCCGCCGGCGAACACTGCGGCCATGGCCGCCACCGGATGTGCGCTCAATTGGTCGCCGAGGTGCAGTAGGGAGAAGGTCACGTGCTCAGTAGTGCTCGCGACAGCTTCCCGTTCCAATCAGTACTGACCACTCGTCAGCCACCACACCAATCTGCCGGATTCAGCCCCGTGCGACCCGTACATCCGGCCGGCGTGCGCAGCCAGCTATAGGTACAGGTACAGGTACAGGTACACGGGCTCCGTCAGGGCCCGCCGGCGCGGGCGAGTCAGTCATGACGATCTGGTCCCGTCGGACCTGGTGCGCCAGGCGTCGACACTGAGGGCACGGTCGGACGGCGTGACGAGGACGAGCAGGTTGACGGCAAGAATCGCTGCGTAGATCCACGGACCTTCCGGCGTACTCGCTTGCGCGACGAGCAGGTTCACGGCCTGAATCACGCCGAGGAACGCTCCGATCTTGGTCCACGCACCAAGGAGGATCGACAGTCCAATCACGGTTTCCGTGAGCAGGAGCAGCCATGCAAAGAGATGGAAATGCGGAATGACCACATCCTGAATGAAAGCGCCGTAAAGGTGGATCGTTGGGTAGGTAGCGCTCTCACGAAACGCGAACATCAGCCCGCGGGGATCATGCAGTCCGAAGTCCGGGGGCAGCTTCCAGTGCTGTTCGTACAACCAGTACACGCCCACCGCGATACGGAACGCGGCGAGCCCCACGTCGACGACAGTTCTTCGTTGTTTCATCGTTCGGCACCGTACAGCCTGCGCAGGGCGCGCCCCGACATACCCATGCGATGCAGGAGAGTGATGACCCAGACTGTCACCAGCGTCCGGATCCAGCCGCGATTCTCGTGGCGCCGCGCCGAGGTGATGACGCTCTGGTCGAGCAGCACGAGGCGACCGTGGCGGCGCAGCCGCCTTAGGATCTCGATGTCTTCCATGACGCTCCAGTCCGAAAAGCCACCCGCACGGGTGAACACGTCGCGACGCACGAACATGGCCTGATCGCCGAAGAATGTATTGAGCAGCTTAGATCGGACATTGACACTGCGCGCCACGAACAAGGCAAGTCGGCCGGGATGATCGAATCGGAGACGAAACGCGCCACCAATGACTTCGGGGGCAGCCATCGCACCTGAAATCGCGTCTGCGGCGCCGGAGGGGACGATGGTGTCAGCGTGGAGGAACAGCAGGACATCGCCTGTTGCGATGGCGGCCGCCGCGTTGAGCCCGGCGCCACGGGATGCCTCGGACGTTATCACGGTGGCACACGTTCGCGCGCGCTCGACCGTGCGATCGGTACTCGATCCGTCGGCGACGATCAGTTCATGCGGCGACAGCGTGGCGCGAATGTGCTGCAAAACGGAGACGATGATTGCCTCCTCGTTGAACGTTGGAACAATGACGGAAAGTGTCACGTTTTTATGAATACGTATGGCATGGTTGACGCCGGACGCGCTGACATGGATACTCGCCGTCGTCACGCGGCCGCCCCAACACCCCGAACGTGCCTAAGGAGAATTCGAGATGCAGACAGAGACCGCCACAAGCAACGCGAGTCTCATTGCGCGCGACGTGCTCGCCCCCGCCGCCGCCGACAACGACAAGCATGGACGATTCTCCACTGAAGCGGTAGAAGCCCTTGGCAAGGCCG
>JBDTXZ010000157.1:0-7099 GCA_040005935.1 bacterium
CCGTCGTGGTCGGCGCAGCGCCGAAGCGCATTGTTTCACTGAACCCGACGACAACGGAGCTACTGTACGCAATCGGCGCTGGCGCGCGGGTCGTCGGTCGCACCGCATACGACATTTATCCGCTGGAAGTCCTCTCAGTGCCCGATCTGGGTCCAGGGCTTCGCCCTAACGTCGAGGCGGTGCTCGCGACGCATCCTGATCTCGTGCTGCTTTACGCGAGCGCGGACAACCGTGACGCCGCGCGACGATTGCGTTCGAGCGGTGTGCCCACCGCCGCGTACAAGATTGATCGCATCGCCGACATGGCGCGCGTCACGCTGTTGCTTGGCAAGCTGACTGGAGATACGCTCGCGGCGCGCCGCACGGTTGATACCGTGCGCGCTACGCTCGCTCGGGTGCGCCGCGAAACGTCGAGTCTTCCGCACCCAACGGTCTTCTGGCCGCTGTGGCAAGCACCAATTCTCTCCGTTGGTGCGGGAAGCTTTCTCAACGAATTGATCGACATCGCAGGTGGACGCAACGTATTCGGTGAATTGCAGCAACCGTCGCCGGCCGTCACGTTCGAGGAGCTGCTTCGGCGAGATCCGGACATCATCATCAGTGGCGCGAAAACGCGACTGACGCTGATGGCGGATGCGCGATGGCGGACGCTCCGGGCCGTACGCGAGAATCGCGTACTTGTCATCGACACGACGATCATCAACGGTCCGTCCGCGCGCGTTGGCACGAGCGCCGTCGCGCTCGCAGCACTGCTGCACCCCTCCACGAAGTTCTGACGTGCGCGTATCACGATGGGCGACCCTCTGGATTGCGCTCGCGCTGTCGATCGTCGCCGGCGTGGCGATCGGCATCCTGCAGCTATCGATGCATGACGTCATCAACGGCATTGTCGGCGTCGGTGCGCCAATGCCAGTGGCCGTCGTCCGCACACTTCGCTTGCCTCGTGTGTTGCTCGCGGCGCTCGTCGGCGGGGGGCTCGGTGCGTCAGGCGCCGCACTCCAGGGCGCAACGCGAAATAAGCTCGCCGAACCATACCTCTTAGGCGTGTCGGGCGGGGCGGCGGTCGGCGCAGTGCTTGCCTCGGCGTTTCATGCGCCGCTGGTCCTTGTCCCGGTTGCTGGTTTTGCCGGAGCACTTGCGGCAGTCGCTCTTACGCTGATCGTCGCGCGCGCGTCGGGCGGTCGTGGCGACGCCCGCGTCGTCCTCATGGCGGGTGTTGTTGTCGGCGCATTCGCGAACTCCGTCATCATGGTCGCGCTGGCGAACGCCGACGCGTCCGCCGTGCGTGGTGCCCTGTGGTGGATGATGGGCTCTGTCGCGGAGGCAACCTGGGTGCAGGTGCAATCGCTTGCCGTGTTCGTCGCCATTGGCGTCGGGGCGCTGCTCGCGCTCGGGCGCGCGATCGACGTGTTGGCCTTGGGTGAAGACACCGCCGCGGGGCTCGGTATCGACGTCGCGCGTGTGTCGCTTGGCGTGTACGTCGCGGGTGCGTTGCTCGCCGCTGGTACAGTGAGCGCTGCCGGGCTCGTCGGATTCGTCGGATTGCTGGTGCCCCACCTCGTTCGCCTCGCGGGTGCGCGAACGCACCGCACGATCATCGGTGCAGCGGCACTCGCGGGCGCATCGCTCGTCGTGTGTGCAGACCTGATCGCGCGCGTCGCGTTACCGCCGGCAGAGCTTCCACTCGGTGCCGTCACAGCCTTGATCGGGGTTCCGTTTTTTCTCGCGCTGTTGCGCCGCCTCACATGATCACCTTTCGCGAGGTGGCGGTGCGCTATCCGCATCGTGAGCTCTCAGCGCTCGATGGCGTGTCTCTCGTCGCGGAACGTGGACGAATCACTGCCGTCGTCGGACCAAACGGCAGCGGTAAAAGCACCCTCGTTCGAGCGCTCGTTGGCCGAATTCCTTTGCGTTCGGGCGACATCGCGCTCGACGGCCGCTCGATCGCGGGCACGGCGCGGCGTGCGCTCGCTACGCGCGTCGCCGTGGTGACACAACGTGAGGATCCTGCGTTCCCGCTCACCGTACGCGAATACATCACACTGGGTCGCTATCCGCATTTGGGGCTCTGGCGCAGTGCAGGCGCCGCCGATCGCGCAGCGATTGCGCGGGCGGTCGAGCGCACCGAGACCGAATCATTTGCCGAACGCGCCATCACCGAACTCTCGGGCGGTGAATGGCAGCGCGTGCGGTTGGCACGCGCGCTCGCGCAGGGTGGTGACGCCATCGTCCTCGACGAGCCGACGACATTTCTCGACGTCGCTCACGAGATGGCTATCTTCGAGCTCCTCAGCCGTCTCGCTGCCGAAGGACAAGCGGTATTGCTGGTAAGCCACCAACTGAATCTCGTTGCGCGTTTCGCGGAGCACATGGTCTTGCTGCATCGCGGCCGCGTCGCGGCAGCGGGCGATCCGGCTGCCGTGATGCAGGGCGCCGTTCTCGAGCGGGTGTACGACTGGCCGCTCGTGGTGACGCGTGATCCGGCTGTTGGCGCACCGGCACTCGTTCCGCTTCGCGTTCGTCCTCGAGGCGATAGGTCCACATGACGTCGCGGTTTGCAACGCGCGACTGGCCTCCGCTCCTCAGCGCGATGGAACGTCAACCACCTATGACGCGGATGGCGCGCCTCACACACGAGCGCCGTTGCAGTGTGCGCGCGTGCCTGCGTGATCCGTGATGAAGTACCGCTGTTACCGAACGTTGTAAATGCCCACACTCGTCCTCCCGCTCGTCCAACAGAATCGACTCATGCAAACCAGATCAATTCTCCACGTCGTTGCGCTCGTCGTGACACCCGCATTCGCCGCAGCACAAATTGCGAAGGACACCGCGCACACCCCGCCAATCGTCGTTACAGCAACACGCTCGCCGCTTGCGGTGAGCAGGGCCCCCTCGTCCGTCTCCGTCCTGAGCGGCGACCAGCTTCAGCGGGAGGGAATCACCACCGTGCTTGATGCGCTGCGTCAGGTTCCCGGTCTTGCCGTCGTGCAAACGGGATCGTACGGCGGTCTCACATCGCTGTTCATTCGCGGCGGCGAAAGCAAGTTTGCCAAAGTGCTGGTCGATGGCGTTGCCCTGAATGACGCGGGCGGCGCATTCGACTTCTCGACACTGAGCACCGACAACCTCGAGCGCATCGAGATCGTCCGTGGCCCGGCGAGCGTGCTGTACGGCTCCGATGCAATGGCTGGTGTTGTGCAGCTGTTTACGCGGAGCGGAGGCGGAGCGCCGCACGTCGAAGCGTCGGGACGCGCAGGAGGTTTCGAGAGCAGAGACGCAGACGCATCCCTCCGTGGAGGCAGCGATGCGTTTTCGTATTCCGTTGCTGGGGCGCGGCACAGCACGGACGGCATCCAGCTCTTCAACAGCCGGTATCGTCAAGGCGTTGGAAGCGCCCTGCTCGGCCTGCACCGCGATGCGGTAGACGCTCATCTCTCGGTACGATACAGTGACAACGAGCTGCACTTTCCAACGAATGGCGCTGGCGAAGTCGTCGACAGCAACGCGGTACGTCGAGACGATCGCCTGTCCGTTGGCCTCGACGCCGGTTATCGGCCATCATCGATTACCGAATTGCGTCTCTCATTGGCATCGTTCGACGTCCACGGCGTATCCGACAATCAACCCGACAGCAAGGGCGATACGACGGACTACTATTTTACGACGACCGATCGGTCGCGTCGCCGTAGCGGCGATTTACGATTGAGCATTGACCTCCCGGCGGCGGTCAAGATGACGGTGGGCACGCAAATCGAGCGCGAATGGCAGGATGGATCCCACACGCAAAGCAACTTCGGTCCGAGTGTCACGCCGCCTCGGCATCGTCGTACAACGGGTGCATATTCGCAACTCCTCTTCGCGCCGTCAGAACCAGTCACCGTGACGCTCGGTGGCCGCTACGAAAACAATGAGCAGTTCGGCCGCTTCTTTACTTACCGCGCGGCAGGCAGCGCGAGTGTTTCCGCAACGCGCTTTCGTGCGAGTGTTGGTACCGCGTTTCGCGAGCCGACCTTTCTCGAGAACTTCGGTGGACCATTCGTCATCGGCAATGCGGACTTGAAGCCGGAGCACGCACTGAGCCTCGACGCGGGCGTAGAGCAGGGCATTACTGATCGGGGAACCATTGGCGTCACCGTGTTCTCCAACTCGTTCCGCGATCTCATCGACTACCAGTATTCGGCAACGGCGCCGAACTATTTCAATCTTGCTCGCACCAAGACGTCTGGCGCCGAGGTTGAGGGTCGCATCGCCCTGCCAGCCGGATTTCACGCCGATGCAGCGGCGACGTATCTCGCGACTCGCGTTGTTGATCCGGGGACGAGCAAATCCGTGACGGCGCTCTTCGCGCCCGGCGCGCGCTTGCTTCGCCGCCCAATGCACACGATCGACGCAGGCGTAGGCTATCGCGCGTCCCGCGGCGGCATCGACGTGCGCGCGCATCGGGTTGGCACACGTGAGGACAATTACTATGCGTCCGACTTCACGACAAAGCACGTGACCCTGGCGCCATACACGCGCACCGATTTGTCCGGTGAACTCAAGTTCATCGAGCAGGCGCGCAATGCGGTCACGTTGACGCTTCGCGCGGAGAATCTCTTCGACACGCGATATACCGACGTCGCCGGATTCAACTATGACTTCTCGCGTACAGACGCTGCATCACTCGCGCGCACAGGCTACCGCGGCGCTGGGCGACGCGTACTCACTGGTCTCCGCGTCGCGTTCTAAGCGCGCGAGAGTTGGAAGGACACCTTTGGAAAAGTGAATCGGCCTTGGGTTTCGAGCCTTGCAGTGTAGCCCCAAACCTGGGCCCCAAGCCCCAATTCGGCGCCGCTGGTATTATTGACGAATGGCAATCCTGGCCACAGACGCGATCGTCCTGCACTCATTCGACTATCTGGAGTCGTCTCGCATATTGCGCCTCGTCACGCGTGACGGCGGCGTACGCAGCGTGCTCGCCAAGGGCGCGCGTCGAAGCGCTCGGCGATTTGGGAGCGCGCTCGACCTGTTCGCGCAGGGGAACGCGCAGCTGTACGCCAAGCCGGGGCGCGATCTCGACACGCTGAGCGGATTCGACATCGTGCGTGCGCGCCCCATGCTCGCGGAAGACATGGGACGATTCGCGGGCGCATCAGCGATTGCCGAGCTCACGCTGCGTTTTGGCCGTGATGCGGCGGACAGTGGGTTCTTCGACACCATTGTCGATGCGCTGGACGCCCTCGCGACGGCCACTGCCGATGAAGCACTCACGACCACGCTCGCGAGTGCCTGGCGTATTGTGGCCGAGTTGGGATTCGCTCCGGCGATCGATATCTGTGGCGAGTGTCACGACGCACTCGCGAGCGACGCGACCGTGATGTTCAGTCACAAGGCGGGAGGAGCGCTTTGTCCTCGGTGCGGACGTCTCGCGCCAGCAGGCCGCGTGCTTCCTCCTGAAGCACGCGATGCATTGCGTCGGTTTCTCGTTGGCGATCCTGGAGTGCCACTGGACGACGGCGCAACCCGAGCACACCAGCGATTGTTGCGAGAGTTTCTTGCGGAGCATCTCACCGATGGGCGTCCACTGCGCGCGCTCGAGATGTGGGAGGAGCAGCGGTGGTAGTCGCAGTCGCCGGAGTTCGCCCATGATACTGGGGACGGCGGGCCACATCGATCACGGCAAGACGACGCTCGTGCGCGCGCTGACCGGCGTTGACACCGATCGGTTGCCGGAAGAAAAGCGGCGCGGCATCACCATCGATCTCGGTTTTGCGCCGCTCGTACTCGACGGCATTGGGCAACTCGGCGTCGTTGATGTGCCGGGTCACGAAGCGTTTGTCCGGACAATGGTGGCTGGCGCCACGGGCATCGATCTCGCGCTTCTTGTTGTCGCCGCTGACTCCGGCGTCATGCCGCAGACGCGTGAACACCTCGCGATCCTGGCGTTGCTCGGCGTGCATGCCGGCGTCGTTGCGCTCACAAAATGCGACCTCGTGGACGCGGAATGGCTCGCACTCGTCGAAGAGGATCTTCGTGCGACTCTTGAGTCATCATCGCTAAGAGACGCGCAGATAGTGCCGGTGTCCTCGACGACAGGGGCGGGACTGGATGCGCTGCGTCGAGCGTTAGCGGAAGTTGCGGCACAGATCCCGGAGCGTTCGTCAGGCGACCTCTTTCGCCTGCCGGTCGATCGCGCGTTCACCGTCCGCGGTACCGGCACGGTCGTCACTGGGACGGTGTGGTCGGGCACGCTCTCGCGTGACGCGAGCGTTCGCCTTTTTCCCTCCGACACCACGGCGCGCGTGCGTGGGCTTCACGCGCATGGGCACGTCGTGGACACCGTTCGCGCCGGTGATCGCGCCGCCATTGCGCTTGCCGGTATCGAGTTGGATCAGGTTGGACGCGGAGCCGTCCTCGTACAGGGCGACGCGTGGGCGTCGACGCGCGTCATTCGCGCCGATGTGTCGCTCCTTCCCGACATCTCTGTCACGCTCGGCACGCGCTCACGTGTGCGATTCCATCTGGGTACGAACGAAGTGGGGGCTCGCCTGGTCGTCCGGGATGGGGCACTCGAGCCCGGCGTAACTGTGTCCGCCCGTGTCGTTCTCGACGAGCCGATTGTCGTGCGGTCCGGAGACCGTTTTGTTCTCCGGTCTGCGTCACCGGTCGCAACACTCGGTGGCGGTGTTGTCACCGATCCGCTCGCGCCTACTCGCGCTCGCCCTTGGCCGATCACGGCGCGCGATCCGCGAACCACGCTCGCCGCACTCGCTGCCGAGGCTGGCGCGACCGGAGTGAACGTGCGGGAGTTGTCGGTCCGGCTTGGCCTCATGCCACCGGCAGTGGAGCCGCTGTTGGCGACTGTCCATGGCTGGCGAGTGGGCCAGCGGTTCATCGGGTTGGCTACTCGAGACCGGCTGACTGTAACCGCACGATCGGTGCTCGCGGCCTATCACGCCGACCATCCACTCGAGGCCGGAGCACCACTGCAGTGGCTGCGTTCGCGACTCGACGCGCCGGATGACGTCGCGGCGGCTATTCTCGCGGAGCTCACGACTACCGGTGAGATCATTTCAAGCGGCGGTCTTGTAGCAGGCGCTGCCTTCACTCCCACGCTCGA
>JBDTXZ010000158.1:0-7093 GCA_040005935.1 bacterium
GAGGGGCTCAGTGACCGTTTCACCGTTTCACCGTTTCACCGTTTCACCGTTTCACCGTTTCAGACACCAGGCACAGCCTCCTCCCCCTGCTGCATCGCCAAGGTAACCGAACCAGACAGCCGCGGAGCGGGCAAGCGAACCGTGAACGTCGTACCGCTGCCGACCTCACTGTGCACCTCTATCGTGGCGCCGATCAGCTTCACGAATGTCTTCACGATGGAGAGTCCCAGACCCGTACCCCCGAATTCACGGCGGGTTGAACTATCGCCCTGCTCGAACGGCTCGAAAATCTTGCCTTGCCGCTCCTCCGGAATTCCAATGCCAGTGTCGCGCACAACGATTGCGCGCGGCTGCCCCGTGTCGGGATCTGCCGACACCGACACCACCACTTCACCTTCCGACGTAAACTTGATCGCGTTGCCGACGAGATTGATGAGGATCTGCCGCAGCTTGCCGGCATCTGTCACCAATGGCGCAACATGCGCTGGAAGCTCCCGTCGCAGCGTCAGGCCCTTCGACTCGGCCGTCGTTTCGAGCATCGCCAGTGTCTCATTCACCAACGCGCCCAATTCGACCGTCTCACGCTCCAGCTCCATGCGTCCCGCCTCAACCTTCGCAACATCGAGAATCTGGTTGATCAGCGAAAGCAGGTGCATCCCGTTATCGAGGATGCGCTCGGCATACAGTGTGGCTTCAGGCGTAAGCGCTCCGGATTTTCCACGCAGCAGCGCGCGTGAAAACCCGATGACCGACGAGAGCGGCGTCCGCAATTCGTGATTCATGCGCGTGACGAAATCGCTCTTCGTGCGATTTGCCGATTCGGCGGCCTCCTTGGCCACCCGCAGTGCGTGCTCAACCGCTTTACGCTCCGTGATGTCATGCCATACGGCAAGCAACACGGAGCGTCCGTGCACCTTCAGCGGCGTGAGCGTCACTTCGACCTGAAACTCCGTTCCATCACCGCGGCGATGGGTCCATTCGAAGCGGTGATGTCCGGACACCATCGCGCGATGACGCATCTGTCCCGCGACGACAACCGACAGGCGTCCATCCGGCTGCCGCAATGGGGAAAGCTCACCGGGCCGGCGGCCGGCGAGCCGGTCGAGTGAATCGACGCGCATCATCTGGAGCGTCGCGTCGTTGCAATCCAGGATTCCTTCCGCGTCATACAACATGTGCGCGTCCGTCGAGCGCTCGAACAGGAGACGGAAGCGCTCGTCGCTCGCCTCTCGCTCTGTAATGTCGATTCCCGCCGCGATGAGGCCGTGCACTGGCTCAGCCGCGCCGGCCCGCAACGGCGTGATGTTCCAGAGCACCACGTGGCGCTCGCCGTTGGGATTGATCACGGGACCAAGCAGATTCCGGATCGGTTGCCCGGAAAGCACGGACTTGATGCCGGCGCGCATACGCTCGCGGTGATGCGGCGTGACAAAGTGTTCGGCGTACTTCTTTCCAAGCGCGTCACTGCGCGAGACGCCATAGAGCGATTCGGCCTCGCGGTTCCATTCGAACACGAGACCGTCATCGTCGAGGCCAACAATCGCACTGCCCGCTGTTTCGACGAGTGAGCGGAAGAGCGAATGACTGCGTTCGAGCAGGTCTGCCTGGGCGAGCAGTTCCTGATTCTGCATTTCGAGCGCGATCGCGTGCGCAGCACGCTCTCCCTCGAGTTGGCGCGGGATGGTGACGTCGCGGAACAAGCAGACTGCCGCATGCGGCTGTTCGCTGTCGCCGCGATACAGCGGATTGGTGTTCACGCTCAGCCACCGAACGCCATCGCCCGGCCCGGGCGTGGCAAGCACCATGTCTTCGATTGACTTGCCAGTGCTCAGGGTGATCTGGCCCGGAAGTTCGTTCGCAGGCAGCACGTATCCATCTTCGTCCATCAACAGCCCAACCACCTCCGCGATCTGCTCGGCGCCAGCGCCCGGATTGAGGCCAAGAATGCGCACGAGGCTCGGGTTCCAGGTGATGGCGGTGCCCGAGCCGTCGATGAGCAACGTGCCATCCTGCATCGCGTCCAGAACGGCGCGCGTTCGCGACTCGCTCTCGGCAAGCGCGTCGATCGTGGCAGACAGCTGCTCTTGTGTGGGCTGGAGCGCGAGGCGAGTGCCGAAGACGAGCGCGATCAGCAGGAGGATGACGCAAGCCGCCTCGAGCATGAGGAGGCGATCGATCTCGTGTCCCCACTCGATCTCCAGCTCGTCCACAACGTGCTCGATTGCGACGGCCAGCCGCTTCTGCTGCGCGAGCAGTGAATCGATTTGCTCTCGAGTCGCGTCCGGAGACGCGGCGCGTGGCGCTGATTCCTTCACGGAATCCTGGAGCGCAATCAGTCGCTCGTAGTCGCGCGCCGCGGGAGTCTCCGACGGAATGACGACTTCGCCAGCCGCGACTCCGCGCAGCTGTTGCGACGCGACGCGTAGCTCGCTCACCGTGGCGTCGATGCGAGGGCGCCACAGCTCGCGTTGCGCGGGCGTCGATTCGCGCGACAAGAGCGTCAGCGCAACCAGCCGCTCGCTGAGCATGCGTTGGTGCCCCGCGATGTTCATGCGTGCCCCATCGATGCTGTGACGGGACGTCTGCGCGACGAGCAGCCCGAGCATCGCGACGGCAACCGCGGTGACGGCTAGTACTGCGACGCTCGTTCGGCGTCCGAGTCGGCGGACAGGGCTGGCAGGGATCATCTACTCAAGACAATCCGCGTGACGATGTCGTCACACCTTCGTCGTTGCCTGTTCCGTGCGGCGTTATCTCAATCGAGCACACCCAACCGCAACAGGGATTCGGCGTCGAGCACACGCCAGTGCCGAGGGTATTGCCAGACGCGCCGCACGCACTCGCGCGAGTTCAGCACCAGGCAGCGACTTGCCTTGGCCCACACCTGGGGCGTCGACACTTCCTGTACGGACCATTCGACCCCATACCGGTCGACCACGGTATAGGGATATTGCTCTTCGGCCGCGCCGTCAGAGCGTGGGACTCCAGCATCCGTTTCATCGGTACTATTCGACACCATCACCTACACTTTGCACTGCGCGATTACATGCCTCAACCCGTCGGGTTGGCGATACTCGCTGGTTCTCAGTGGAAGGTTTGTGCCGCCGCGTTTCGAGCGCCCATAATTCGCACAAAAACGCTGCCCGGTGACGACGAGCGCCACCGGGCATGCGTTTGAAGCGTTGCTCACACGAAGGTGGCCTCGGCTCCGCAGTCTACACAGTCAAGATCTGTGCCCGGCCGGGGTCGCTAAATGCCGCCGAGCAGGTTTTCGATCCGCTTTTCGGAGGCGTCCATAGCGCGACCTTCCAGAATCGAGCGCATGAGGTCGTCAACCTCGAGTTCGAAGTCGTTCGGGAATTTTCGGTTCTCTGGAAAGCGGATGACCGCGCCGATGACGAGGGGAAAGTGTGGCTCCGCTTCGTCGTCTTCCTCATCGTCGTCGTCGACGGAATCTTCGTACGACGACCCGCGCAACGTGGCCGAGTCGGCCCATGGCTCGCGCTCGTCGTCTCCCCGTTCTTCTTCGGGCGACACGCTTTGCTGAATGTCCTGCATCGCGCGCTCAGGGAGGAGCGCACTCAACTCTCCGCGCACCCCGCCGTCTTCGTCCCACGCGGCGCCGACGACGATGACAGGCTCGCCGAATGCGTCGCTGGCGAGAAATGCGTCGACGAGTTGCGCGGGGTAGGCGTTAATGGCGAGGAGTACATGCTTCGGCCCGGCGCGCGTGAATGCCACGGGCTGGTCGCCGGGCGCGGCGCCCGGGCGATCCAATCGCTCGATGCGGAGGAGCAGCGGCTCCGGCACGATGAACGTGAGCGGATGCTCTCGTGTGAACGGGCCATGCGGCTCACCGGAATCCGCGGCGTGTCCGTCAAACGCGTCAGGAGGGGGGAGAGTCATTCGTCAATTTAACCCAGCGAGCAATGAATCGATTGCTTCACACAGCACGGTGATCGTATACGGTTTAGGGACGAACAGCGTCCGCTCGTCGAGGGGCAACTCGCGATCGTCGGCCGTGTATCCCGACACGAATACCACGGGCACTTCGGGCGCAATGGCACGCAGTCGCGAGACCATTTCGACGCCACCCATTGTCGGCATCATCACGTCACTCACAATGACGTCTACCGCTCCATTGCGCGCGCGAAACTGGAAGATGCCTTCCGCGCCATCGTTTGCATCTGTTACGGCAAAGCCGCATCGCTCCAGCAGTCGTCGGGCCTGCGCGCGCACGCGAGGTTCGTCTTCGACGAGGAGGACTCGGCCGCGCTCTCCAGCCAAACGGAATTCACCAGAGCTTGAGTGCACCGGTGTATTTCGCGGAGGTTGATTCGCCCGTGGGAGGTAGATCGTGACCCGTGTGCCTTCGCCGACCACGCTTTCCAGTGTGATGCCGCCGCCGGACTGGCGAGCGATTGCGTAGACGGTGGAGAGACCGAGCCCGGTGCCCTGGTGCGGACCCTTCGTGGTGAAGAAGGGCTCAAACGCCCTGGCGCGCGTTGCCTCGTCCATTCCAGCGCCATCGTCCTGTACGGCGAGTGTGACATAGACACCAGGCTCCACGCCAATCGCTGCCGCCTCAGCGGCTGCCAAGGCGCGCTTTGCCGTGGTGATTCTCAAGGTGCCGCCGTTGGGCATCGCGTCACGCGCGTTGATGGCGAGGTTCACGATGACCTGCTCGAGTTGCGTCGCGTCCGCGGTGACGGAGTGCGGACCATCGCCCGGGCGAACATCGGTGCGCACCTGCGCGCCCAGTGCGCGGAACAGCAGCCGCGATACATTCGCTACCACGGTGTTGACGTCCAGCAGGACGGGCGCGCGCACCTCCTTGCGCCCAAGCGACAACAGCTGTCGAGTGAGTGCGGCCCCACGCTCAGCTGCTTCGCGAATGTCCTTTACGTCTTCGTGCAGCGGGCTGGCGGTTGGCAGGTCACGAGCAATCGACTCCGATGCGCCAAGCATGACGCTCAGGAGGTTGTTGAAATCGTGTGCGACGCCGCCCGCGAGGCTGCCCACCGCTTCCATTTTTTGCGCGAGGCGAAGCTGCTCCTCGACGGAGCGCTGCCTCTCGTGCAGGCGAAGCTGGTCGGTAATGTCCTGCGCGACGACAATCCGCGACTCACGGCCGTCGAGCAGGAATTCTTCCGACACCAGTGTCACCTGCATGATCGAGCCATCTTTCCGGCGGTGCTCGTCTCGAACGGGAACCGCGGGTCTGGAATCGGTGCGCCGTGCGTCCGTAATTTCGCGTGCCCTGTCGGGAGTCAGGACGTCGAGTACCGTCATGCCCAGAAATTCCGACTCGCTATAGCCATAGTGCGCAATGGCGGCCGGATTGACGGTGCGAAAACCCAGCGTTTCGATGTCGTACACCCAGGTAGGCAGCGGTGTTACCTCGAAGAGCGAGCGGTAGCGGCGCTCGCGCTCGGAGCGTTCGCGCTCGAGCGCGTGCACATCCGTGACGTCGTCCAGCACCGCCACTGAACCGACGACCTCGCCGTTCTCGTTGAACATCGGGGAGGCGGAAATTGCCGCCGTGAACGTCGAGCCGTCCTTGCGGCAATGCTCCATCTCGTACTTTTCCGCAACGCCATCGCGACGCCCGCGCATGCGCGAGACCATCGTCTCACGATCAGCGTCCGTGACCGCGAATTCGGCGAAGTCTCGACCGACCATTTCCTCGACGGAAAACCCGGTGAGTTCTGCCAGGTGCTCGTTCCCGTACAGGACGCAGTTTTCCGTGTCGGTGACGACGATGGCCATGTTGAGATTTTCCGCGATCGCCCGCGCGGACCGCAGCGCAACGGCCAGCGCGCGCTTGCGTACGTCGCGAACGGTGCCGAGTGTCGTGCCATCCGGCATGAGGGTCGCAAGAACCTCGACGGCAATCTCGGAGCCGTTCGCGTGGCGGAGGCGACCGAGGTAGGCGAGCGAGCCATCGCCCATAGGCGATGTGCCCTGTGCGCGGAGTTGTGCCTCGACGCCTGTGATCAACTCCGGCGTGTATACGCCGACAAGGGCTGCCCGGTCCACGCCAATCATGTTGGCGAAGGCTTCGTTGACTTCGATAACTCGGCGCGACGCGTCGACAACGACGAGCCCATCGCCGGCGAGTTGGAAGAGCGTGCGGTAGTCCAACGTGGTCATCTTGCGTTCGAGCCTGGAAGTTCTGGTCTTCTATGTGTCGGATCGTGCCGAAGGAAGTTTTAGCGAGCCGGACCGATACAGTGTTGACTGCAGTCGTGAAGCGTCAGCGCCGTCGGGGCGCGGCGTCCTGTCGAATCCACGTCGCGTTCCGCTAGATTGGCATGCGGCGAAGTACACCGCAGGCTCCCAATCCCAGTCAGGGACCCCATGCAGTCCAAATCGGAACCCGCGCTCCGGCTCGCCAGAGCCGACGCGCCCGCCTCTTCTGCCGAGGCAGTGCAGCCACGCCTCTCCGCAACGCACGTCGAGCGTAATCCGGGCACAGCACTGGACCTGGACATCGTCCGCGCCCTCAGGGTGAACCGGTCTGCGGTTGAGCGGCGGGCGGCCACGATTCCCACGCGACGCACGGTAAAAAAGGAGTGGCAGGCGGGATGGCTTCTGCGTGCCATTACAATGATCGACCTTACCACGTTGGCCGGCGACGACACCGCCGGCAACGTCCGTCGATTATGCGCAAAAGCCGCGCGCCCGATCAGGTCCGATCTTGCCGACTCCCTCGGCGTGGCCGACCTGAATCTCACGGTGGGGGCCGTTTGCGTCTACCACGCCATGGTCGCCACGGCCGTTGAGGCACTGCACGGCAGTGGGATTCCTGTTGCCGCGGTGAGCACGGGATTTCCGGCTGGGTTGAGTCCGCTCGAGGAGCGCGTGCGGGAGATTCGCGCGTCCGTGGCGGCTGGTGCGAAAGAGATCGATATCGTCATTACGCGCGGCCACGTGCTCACTGGCAATTGGACTGCGCTCTATGATGAGGTGAAGCTTTTTCGTGAGGCGTGCGGCGACGCGCACATGAAGGCGATCCTCGCGACCGGCGAGCTGGGAACGCTCGGCAACGTGGCGCGCGCGAGCATGGTCGCCATGATGGCCGGCTCCGACT
>JBDTXZ010000159.1:0-7091 GCA_040005935.1 bacterium
ACTGGCGACATCCTCTCCTCCACAATGATCGGTGAGCGGTGAACGGTGAACGGTAGCTGCGTTTGCTCGCGCGGAGGGTGGAGGACCGGATACCGCGCATGTGCGCCGATCCCAAGGCGTTGGCGAGGTCAACCAGTCTGGCACCAGAGATGCTTATGTGTGGCTGCATGCAGTCTGCGTGCGCGTCGCCCGTCGGATCAAGGCCGACGCTGGACCGCGCGCGCGAAACCCATCAGATTCCCTGCGATGACACCTCAAGAATCCGAGACGCTCGCCAGGGTCGAAGTGCTGGCCGACCTGGAGCCGGTTGTACGCGATCTGATGGTGGTGCACGAGGCGAAGCGAGTGCTCTGGTTTCCTAGCGAGCTACTCTCCCCGGCGCCCGACACCGATCCCGACGCACACATCAAGACGTTGCGCAGCCGCGCTGATGGGATCAGCCTTCCTGCGCGCGTGGCCCTCGCGCTGAACCTTCTGACCGAGGAAGGTCTCCCCCACTTCCACCGGCTGCTTTCCCAGTATCTCGGGCCTGATACGTTCTGGTCCAAATGGACGAACCTGTGGACGGCCGAAGAAGACCGGCATGGCGCGGTGCTGCACGACTACATGCACGACACGAAAATCCTCGATAGCCCGGTGCTCGAGCGGATGCAGTTCGAATACTTGCGCGCGGGATTCGAGCCGGCGTGGGACAAGGATCCATACCGGGTCTTTGTTTACACGACACTGCAGGAACGCGCGACGCAGGTGAGTCACGCCAACACCGGAAAGAACGCCAGCAGGCATGAGCCGACGATTGGCATCGTGTTGTCCAACGTCGCCAAGGAAGAGGCGCGCCACTATACGTTTTATCGCACGATCTTCAAGGAAGTCCTGGCCCGCGATCCAAATCGCGGCCTCGCGTCCGCGGCGGAGATCATGCCGTCGATCGACATGCCTGGCGTGAACATGCCGAATTTTCGCGAAATGGCAGACGTCATTGTTCGCGCGGGCATCTATGGGCCGAGGGACTATCTCGCGATTGTCGAGGAGCAGATAAAATTCTGGGCGATCGATACGCTCGACGGACTCGACGAAATTGGCAAGCGCGCGCAGGAAAAGATCCTTGGCATCCCACGGCGTCTCGAGCGCGTGGCCGATGCGATGGAGAGCCGCACGAAGGCCAAGACGTTTGCCTTTGCCGTGACGTTCGCGCGCGAGTTCAATATGTAAGTGAAGGGTGTTGTCGTGATCCGACAGGCGTCGCCGCGCGGCATCACGAGTCGCGCGGCGCGTTTGTTTCAGTGATCTCGACTGGCACCCTGTCAGCCGAACAGGGTTCCGAGTCCGAATAGGAAGAACGCGCAGCACGCTATTCCGGCACCCAAGGCGATCAGCCCCGGCACGCGCTTGACCGGAAATCGATACCACAGAAAAAGCCCACTCACGATCAGGATCATGAGGCCGAGGGCCAGCGCGTCCATGGCCAAGCTCCACACTTTGGTGAGCGCCCAATCCCGCGTTCGCGCAGGCGCATCCAGCGAAACTCCGGTGAACTTGTGCAGGGCGTCGAACACGCCCCACGCATTCAGCCGAATTTGCGTGACGCGGACACGAGCACTGTCGATCCGAGCCTCAACGCGAAACACGCGCCCAGGACGCACGACCTGAAACTCGAACGCGTCGCCCTTCGACGAGCGTTTCATCTCTCCGATCTCGCCGACGATGCCGAGTTGCGTCATGAGGCCAGCGGCCAACTCGATATCGCCGGTTGCACTGGGAACAATGATCGCGCGTTGCGCAGTTGTTTCCTCACGCACTTTCCAGAACTGCGCAGCGGACCACGCCGGATGGTTGAGAATCAATCCCGACGCCGAAAACAGCCAGACGAAGGTCAGCAGGTATAGTCCGAGATAGTTGTGCAGCTTCCGCACTACGATTCTGATGCGAGCGGACCGGAGGCGCTCTTTCGCGCTCCGCGCAGTCGGTTCCTTGTTCATGCGACGATCGCGACGATGATCGCAACGAAGCTGAGCAGACCAGCTCCGAGGAACGCCATTCCGGTGCGCCTGTCTGCACGGAGCACGGTCCAGAGATAAACGCCGCTCGCTGTGAGGAAGAGGATCAGGTACACGGCGACGTCGGCGGTCCATCCCCAGAATCGGGTGACCAACCAGTTGCCTCGAACCGTTGCGTTGTGCGGTCCGGGCATCTTGTGCAGGTAGGTCAAGCCGTCCCACACACCGGTGGAGCGCTGCTGAATCGTCGCTGTGCCGGCGGACAGATCAACATCGACGGTTGTCACGTGTCCTGGGGTCTCGATGGGGAAGCGAACTTCCCGGCTCCCAGCCTTCCGCCGCACGTAGCCGATTTCACCACGCACATCGATCTGTTGTCGCACCTGCCTGGCAATCTCCAGGCTGTTCTTCGAGTCAGACACCACCACGCGCACCACGCGTTCCTCACGTGCCACTTCCGCGTTCGAAACTCCCCCCCACGGCATGAGCGTGTGGTTGAACTGAATGGCGCTCACTGCGTAGACGAGCACGAACGGACTGACGAAGAGGCCGAGATAGAGATGCAGGTCTCTGGTCCAGCGATAGAAGGCCTTGAAGACTGCGCGTGGGGGTCGTGGTGGCATGCGCAAATCCTAACGCAGGCGCTCGTCGCAAGTGAGTGCGACGACGTGGTGGCCCGCGGCCGCGGACGATGACATCTTGCGCTCCTCACCGCACGATGCAATCGACCGCGGGTTTCGGGGAATCTCATGACACCACTACACGCCGAGCGCGGCGTCGCCGAATTTCGTAAGGCCTACGCGCATCATCGCGCCGCTGAAGGGCGGGCGATGAGTGGCGCGCAATTGCGCCAGCTGCCGTACTACGAACGCGGTCCACTCGCGACGCAGTGGAGGGTGCGTGCTCGCACGTTCGATGCATTTGCGCAGCACATCCTGGCGCCGATGTCGCGCCGGCGGACGCAGGTGCGACTTCTTGACCTCGGCGCCGGAAATGGCTGGCTGTCGTATCGCGCCGCGTTGGTGGGTGCGATGGCGGTCGCGGTTGATTTTCGCGACGACACCGTTGATGGCCTGGGCGCGGCGAGCGCGTACGTCGAAGATGGGCAGCATCCCTTTCATCGGGTTGTCGGTTCGTTCGACGTGCTGCCGATTGCGCTGCGGCAGTTTGACATCGTGGTGTTCAATGCATCGCTGCACTACACACTCGACCTGTCCGTCGCGCTCAGCGAAGCGTACCGCGTGCTGCTGCCTGGAGGCAGGATCGCGATCCTCGATTCACCGTTTTACGGCTCCGATGCGGATGGCGCGGAGATGGTGCGCGAAAAGCATCGAGAGGCCGCTGTTCGCTTTGGCTCGGGCGCCGACGCGTTGATGTCGCTGCCGATCATCGAGTATTTGACGCGCGCGCGACTTGCGGCGGCATCAGCGACGCTGGGGTTGACGTGGAGACGACATCGGGTGTGGTACCCGCTCTGGTACGAGTTGCGCCCAGTGATCGCGCGCCTCCGCGGACGGCGCGTGCCGTCGCGGTTTGACTTGTGGGAGGGAACAGTTTCCTGACTCGTCGTCGTTTGCGCATCGGCGCGTGGATACTGCTGGCACAAAGCCGCCGGGTCAACATCCCCGCGTACGCATTGCCGGTATTGGCGGTGGTCTTTGGCGGCGCCGCCATCGCGGCGGACGCTCGCCGGTGGACGCCGGCGTCGCGGTCACTCCTGACCGATTCCAAGGACGGCGCGAGCAAGTGCGGGCTGTCGTTTGCCCGCGAGTAATGCCGCCGCCATGACTTGCGCAGTTGTTGCATCCCACGGCACCGATGACAGCTCCGCCACCGTCGCCGGCAATGACTCGATGGCCGCGGCATAACTGGACACGAGATCATCAGGAATTGGTGGCGCACCCGAAACATGACGCAACGTCTCGACCTCCGCGGCAATGTGGATGGCTGCCACTCGCTCGGCCACGCCTTGCACGCTAGTGAGCGCCAGGAGGTGTGGCACAATCGCGTAGGCCGCGGTGAAGACGCGTCCCTCGGGGCACAACGTCGCCCACACACCAAACCAGAGTTCGGCGCGCTGTGCTTCATCGTCGATCGTGGCTAGCGCTTCGACAAGGCGTGGAAGGTCCTCAGCGGTGCCGTACGCTTGCAGGAGCCCGCGCCATCGCGCACTCGACAGGTCCAGTGGCTCCCCCGTCATGCGCATGCCGCGCCAATTCCCGCCGCGCGCCCCGTGGCCCAGGCCCAGAGAAAGTTGTAGCCGCCAATAGGCCCGAACGCGTCGAGCACTTCGCCACACACGAAGAGTCCCGGACAGCGCCGACTCTCCATCGTGCGCGGATCCACCTCAGCGAGACTCACTCCGCCGCCCGTGACTTCTGCCTTCTTGTAGCCTTCGTCCGATGTCCACGGCAGTGGACCACGCACGAGCATCTCCATGAGCCGCAACCGTTCCTCGCGCTGGAGCTCGGAAAGCACGCGATCGGGAGACACGTTGGCAGAAGCGATCAGCGCGGCCGCGAGGCGATCTGGCAACTCTGCCCTCAGCGCGGCCAACACAGTTCGTGCGCCACGCGGCTTGAGTCGCTCGGACCATTCCTCGTCGCCGAGCGACGTCCATTGCACCGCCACACGCGCTGGCGATGCGTCACGCTCGGCGCGCGACCGCACGACGACGTGAGACACGTCGAGCACAGAGGGACCGCTGTAGCCGATGTGCGTAAAGAGAAAACCCCCAGTCGCAGCTGCTGTTCGTGTCCCGCTCGTCGCGGTGAGAGTGACGGTGAGTGACACGCCTGAAAGGCTCGCGTACTGGGGCGGCGACGCGACGATCGGTGTCAGTGCCGCATAGGTCGTGTGCATCGTGTGGCCAAGCCGATCGAGCACTCTTAGGCCGATTCCGTCGCTCCCAGTCATCGGTACGGACAGTCCGCCCGTCGCGACGATGACGGCGTCTGCATCGATTGCGGGGGCGTCCGCGCACGCGACGGTCCAACCCGCATCATTCGATCGAATGTCGACGACCTGCGTGTCGAATCGAATCGTGGCTCCGCGACGGCGCGCGAGATGAAGCAGGCCGTCACGCACGTCGCGCGCCTTGTGCGACGCAGGAAACATCTTCTTCGATTCGGATTCTTCCACGAGCTGAAGACCGACCTCTTCTTCGAAGAAGCGCTTCTGCTCGGCCAGTGGCCAACTGCGCACCATCTTACGCAGCGTGTTGGCCGATGAGTCGGTCACGAAACGCGACTCGTCGAGCTCGGAGGGGAGCACGTTGCAACGCCCTCCGCCGCTGATGAGGATCTTGCGTCCTCCGTCGCGCGTGCGCTCGAGAAGGATGGTTTCGGCGCCTCCTGCGGCGGCGAAAATCGCCGCCATGGTCCCTGCCGCTCCTGCCCCGATGACTACTACGCGTCTCATGGAGGAAATATGGCCGCCTGCGCGCTACCGACGCGAGACGATCATCGAGTCGTCGCCAGCCGCGCTGGGTGGCGGATAGTCCACCCCCAGCGTCGGCTTCACCGCGTCCCTGTCTCAGGCCGTCCGCAATGTCTTAGACGCCCAGATTCACACGAAGCTGAACGCTTCGCGGGCGACCGACTGATGCACCGCTGAAGAAGGTGCCCTTGAGCAGGTAGTGCCGATCGAAGACGTTGTCGACGTAAATCTGCGGACGGACGACCGCTGTTCCCATAAGGAACGTGTAGCCCGCACTCATGTTCACGATCGTGCTCGGATCGACCTTGAACCGCTGGTTGAAGTCGGTGAGCGCGGTGCCGAAGTGCGACCCCGGTATGTCATCCGTACTCAATCCATTGGTCAGCCCTGAGCCGTAAATGGCAGTGCCGCTCACAAAGAGCTTGCTCGCCGAATACGTCGCGCTTCCGACGATCGACAAGCGCTGATCGTGATCGAGATCGAAGAAGCCCTGCGGGTCGTCGGTTGGAAGGAACCCGCCTGTGATCGGCGCCTTGCCGTATGCATGAATGAGCGCGGCGTTTACGTAGCCGGAGAGTGGTCCGTCGGGTCGCACCTCGAGCACACCTTCGAGCCCATCGACCCACACGCGCTTCAGGTTGACCGATGTCACGATTGCCGTTCCCGGAATCGTCGCATCGTCAATACCCGGTTTGCTCTCCTTGTGGTATCCAGACACCTTCGCAACGAGTCCCGCGACGGGGAATCGATGGACGATTCCGCCTTCGTAAAAGTGGTCGCGCTCCGGCAGCGTGGGTTCCGCGGCCGCCCCGAGCGTGGAGTTCGTGATCGTCCGGAGTTCCTCGACGTTGGTCGGCACGAACAGTCGCCCATAGTAGGCATACAGGGTGGTAGCGGCATCCGGAAAGACATTCAATCGTAGGCGCGGGCTGAACTGCGTTTGCGTTCCCGCGAACGGAGCGTTGTGCGCGTCGTATCGCGCGCCAGCACGAATCTCGACTTTCTCGATGGGCGAGTACGCAACCTGCGCGTACCCTCCGGCGTCGTAGCCCGAAAGGGACGACTTCGAGCCGGGGCCCGTTGCGCCCAACGCGTCCGTCGATTGGAAATCTTCGTTGCCGCTGGTGTGCTGCGTGAGGACGCCAGTCTTGAACTCCAATTCAGGAGCGAGGTGCGCAAGGAAATCCAGCTTCGCACCCACGGTCGTGAAGCTCCGTGCCTCACGCAGGTTGTAGGGATTTGTGGTATCGGGGAAGAACACGAATTGCGGCTCGTCGTTCACGCCCGGCGTGTAGTCGAGACTTCCGTACCGCGCGAACAATCCGGTAAAGAACTCGGACGGCGCTGAGTAGCGGCTTCCGGACTTCGTCGTGCTGCTCGCGGAATCACCAAACTGATGACGCCACCCGAAGTTCAGGAAGCTGTTGACGTCTTGCTGACGGTCGTCAAAGCTCGACGTCTGCTCTGGATCGAATGGCACCTGGAACTTCGTGCGTGACCAGTTCGCCTCGAGGTTGAACACATCGGTGTTGCTGAGCGCGTAGGACAGCTTCCCGAACGTAAAGAGGTCTTCGCCGTGATTGTGAATGTTGTTGGGAACAAATGTCGTAGTATCGAACGCCACGGGTTCGCGACGGATGTCAGTGACCTGACGTG